>JAFIEN010000078.1 GCA_020832515.1 Rubellimicrobium sp.
CCATGGACGAGGCAGCCCCCGTCGGCGACGACGAGATGGCACCTGCCGCTGCCGAGGAGGCCGATGAGGCCACCATGGACGAGGCAGCCCCCGTCGGCGACGACGAGATGGCACCTGCCGCTGCCGAAGAGGCCGATGAGGCCACCTTGGACGAGGCAGCCCCTGTCGGCGACGACGAGATGGCACCTGCCACTGCCGAGGAGGCCGATGAGGCCACCATGGATGAGGCTGCTCCCGTCGGTGACGACGAGATGGCACCTGCCGCCACCGAGGAGGCCGATGAGGCCGCCACGGACGAGGACGCTGCAGGGGACGATGCCGTCGACACCCTCGATGAGGCGGCCGACGACGACGTGCAGGACGTATGAGAGATCGGGGGCGGTGGCTTTGCCCTCCGCCCCCTCACGAGGTCGGATCAGTCCTCCCGGAACGATCCGATACCGGGGCCTTGGCCCCAGTTCCCTTCCTGTTGGCTACAGGAGACTGGCGTCACGAAGGGCTACCACCCGGCGTGACGCCATTTTTGCCTAAAGAGGAGACTAGCATGTCTGACCGTCCAGCGACACCGTTACTTGACCGGGTCAATGTGCCTGCCGATCTCCGATCCCTTTCCGATGCCGCGCTGGCCCAACTGGCCGAGGAACTGCGCGCCGAAACCGTCTCGGCGGTCAGCGTCACGGGGGGTCACCTCGGGTCCTCGCTGGGCGTGGTGGAACTGACGGTGGCGCTTCATGCCGTCTTCGATACCCCGCGCGACAAGCTGATCTGGGACGTGGGCCACCAGTGCTATCCCCACAAGATCCTGACCGGGCGGCGCGACCGCATCCGCACCCTGCGGCAGGAAGGCGGGCTGTCGGGCTTCACCAAGCGCGCCGAGTCCGAATACGATCCCTTCGGCGCGGCCCACAGCTCGACCTCGATCTCGGCCGCGCTGGGCTTTACCATGGGCCGCGATCTGGGCATGGACACGGGCGACGCCATCGCCGTGATCGGCGACGGCTCGATCAGCGCGGGCATGGCCTATGAGGCGATGAACAACGCCGGTCACGAAGGCCGGCGGATGTTCGTGATCCTCAACGACAACGAAATGTCCATCGCGCCCCCCGTTGGCGCGATGTCGAAATACATCTCGGGCCTTTACGGCTCCGACCCGTTCGGCGCGGTCCAGAAACTGGCCCAGGGCTTCGAGGCCGCGCTGCCCGGACCGATCCGCGACCATGCCCGGCGCGCGCGGCAACTGGTCACCTCGCTGCCCGGGCGGCAGGGAACCTTGTTCGAGGAACTGGGCTTCGGCTATCTCGGGCCGATCGACGGGCATGACATGGGCCAGCTTCTGTCCGTCCTGCGCGCGGCGCGGGTGCGGGCGACGGGGCCGGTCCTGATCCATGTATGTACCGTCAAGGGCAAGGGCTACGCCCCGGCCGAGCAAAGCGACGACAAGTATCACGGCGTGGCCAAGTTCAACGTGGCCACCGGCGAACAGGCCAAGTCGCGCCCCAATGCGCCCGCCTATACCAAGGTCTTCGGCCAGACCCTGACCGAAGAGGCCGCCCGCGATCCCCGCATCGTGGGCGTCACCGCCGCCATGCCCTCGGGAACCGGCCTCGACATCATGCAGAAGCGCTTTCCGGGCCGCGTCTTCGACGTGGGCATCGCCGAGCAGCATGCCGTGACCTTCGCCGCCGGGATGGCGGCCAGCGGGCTGAAACCCTTCTGTGCGATCTATTCCAGCTTCCTGCAGCGTGGCTACGACCAGGTCGTCCATGACGTGGCGCTGCAATCGCTGCCCGTGCGCTTTGCCATCGACCGGGCGGGGCTTGTGGGCGCCGACGGTCCCACCCATTGTGGCGCCTTCGACATCGGCTTCATGGCGGGCCTGCCCAACATGGTCGTCATGGCCGCAGGCGACGAGGCCGAGCTCGTCCATATGGTCGCCACCGCAGCCGCCCATGACGACGGCCCCATCGCCTTCCGCTATCCGCGCGGCGAGGGCGAGGGGATGGCCATGCCCGAACGCGGCACGGTGCTCGAGATCGGCCGGGGCCGGATCATCGAGGAGGGCACGGATGTGGCGCTTCTGTCCTTCGGTGCGCATCTGGGCGAAACCCTGCGGGCCGCGCGCCTGATGGCCGAAAGCGGCGTCAGCGTCACCGTGGCGGATGCCCGCTTCGCCAAGCCGCTTGACCGCGCGCTGATCCGCCAGCTCTGGCGCCATCACAAGGCACTGGTCACGGTGGAACAGGGCGCAATGGGCGGCTTTGGCGCGATGGTGCTGCATGACCTGGCACAGGACGGGCTTCTGGACGGGCGCGCGCAGATCCGCACGATGACCCTGCCCGACCGCTTCATCGACCACGCAAGCCCCGATGCGATGTATGCCGATGCGGGTCTCTCGGCGGTCGATATCGCGGCGACCGCACTGCAGGCGGCGGGCATCGCCCCCCGGAGGGCCATGGCGCGGCTCTGACGCGACCGCCTGCCGAAGGCGACCCCGCCCCTTCCCCCTTTCGCTTTGGCCGAAATACTCCGGGGGGAGGGCCGAAGGCCCCCCCCCCCCCCCCCCCCCCCCCCCCCCCCCCCCCCCCCCCAATACGCCGGGCCTGCCCTCAGACCAACCCCGCCACAGCCTTCGCCACTGCGGCCCCCAGGGCGTGATGCGCCGCAGGCTCGTAATGGATGCCGTCCACCGGGCTGACCTCGATCACCTGCCCCGCATCCAGAAACCCGCAGCCCCGCGCCCGTGCCAGCGCCTCGTAAAGTGGCGGCAGGGCAAGCGATACCTCCCGCGACCCGATGAACTCGCCCGCGATGGGACCCTGTTCCAGAACGGGCGGCGGGCAGATCACCAGCACCCGAAAGCCGCCGTGCCGGGTCTGCATCTCGTCCCCCAGGGCGATATCCAGCAGCCCCGCGATCCCTGCCGTCACGCGTCCGGGCGTGGGCGCGAACCGGGTCTTGATGTCATTGGTGCCCAGCATCAGCGTCATGACGTCGATCGGCCCGTGGCTTTGCAAGGCAAGCCGCAGGCCGATCTGCCCGTTGATATGCGCGCCCATGACCGGATCGTCGAACTGGGCCGTCCGCCCGGGCAGGCCTTCCTCGACCAGATCCCAGTCCGCCCCCAGCGCCTGTGCCGCCACGCGCGGCCAGCGGGTCGCGGTGTCGAACCGCTCGTAAACCCCGCGTGTCACGATGGGCGGGCTGCCATGGGTGTTGCTGTCGCCGAAGCAAAGAAGCGTGCGGGTCATCGTCGGGGCCTTTCGGATGCTGTTGCCGGTGACGCTATTCGCGCCGCCCCGCAGGGTAAAGCGTCGTTCCATGCCCGCCCCCCCTTGGCCTTGGCCGCGCCTGCGCACATATAGGGGCAAAGCGAATTGCATGAGGCCCGATATGCTGGGAATGACCGACGCACAGACTGCAGTAAGCCCGATCAAGGACGGCACGGATGCCGAATTCATGGCCGATGTCGTCGAAGCCTCGAAGACGGTGCCGATCATCGTCGATTTCTGGGCCACCTGGTGTGGCCCGTGCAAGACGCTTGGCCCCGCACTCGAAGCGGCGGTCACCAAGAGCAAGGGCAAGGTCCGGCTGGTCAAGATCGACGTGGACAAGAACCCCGCCTTCGCCGGGCAATTGCGCGTCCAGTCGATTCCCACGGTCTATGCCTTCTGGCAGGGCCAGCCGGTCGACGGGTTCCAGGGCGCGCTGCCGCCCAGCCAGGTCGACGAGTTCGTGACCAAGATCGCGGCCCTTGGCGGCGATGACGGATTGTCCGACGCGATCGAGGCGGCGCAGGCGATGCTGGACGAAGGCGCCATCGTCGATGCCGCCGAAACCTTTGCCGCGATCCTGCAGGAAGACGGCGAAAGCGCGCCCGCCTATGCCGGCCTTGTCACCGCCTATGTCATGATGGGCGAGCTTGATCAGGCCGAGGCGATCCTGAACGGTGCCCCCGCCTCCATCGCCACAGCGCCGGAACTCGAAGCGGCCCGCGCCCGCATCGACCTTGCCCGGCAGGCGGCGAATGCCGGGCCGGTGGCCGAACTTGCCGCGCGGGTCGAGGCCGATCCGGCCGACCATCAGGCCCGGTACGATCTGGCCACGGCGCTTCATGCCAAGGGCGATGTGCAGGGTGCGGTCGATCATCTTCTCGAACTGTTCCGCCGCGACCGCGACTGGAACGACGGGGCCGCCAAGACCCAGCTCTTCACCATTTTCGAGGCATTGTCGCCCAAGGATCCGATCGCCCTGGGCGGGCGGCGGAAACTCTCTTCGATGATCTTCGTCTGACCGATTGTCGCAGGGCAGCACCGGACTAGTTCACCTCACATGATCCGAGTAACCGACCTGCCCGATACCATCCCGGTCTTCCCGCTTCCGGGTGCGCTGCTTTTGCCGCGCGCGAAGCTGCCGCTGCATATCTTCGAGCCGCGTTACCTCGCGATGATCGAGGATGCGATGAAGACGCCGCAGCGCCTGATCGGCATGATCCAGCCCTATGAGGCGCCCGGGGCCGAAAAGAAGTTGCACAGCATCGGCTGCGCCGGCCGTCTGACCGCCTTTTCCGAGACCGAGGACGGGCGCTACATGATCACCCTCTCGGGCATCTCGCGCTACCGCATGATCGAAGAGGTCGAGGGGTTTACCCCCTACCGCCGCTGCAAGGTGGCCTGGACCGGGTTCGAGCGTGACCTGGGTGCGGTCGAAAAGGATCCCGGCCTTGACCGCGGCGTGTTCATGGATCTTCTGGCACGGTTCTTCAACGCGCAGGGCCTGTCGACCGATTGGGAATCGATCCGCGATGCCGAGGATGAATTGCTGATCAACTCGCTTTCCATGCTGTGCCCGTTCCAGCCCGAGGACAAGCAGGCCCTGCTCGAGGCCCCCTCGCTCGATACCCGGCGCGAGACGCTGGTGACGCTGATCGAATTCGAATTGCGCGGCGGATCCGCCGACGAGGTGCTGCAGTGACCGATGAACCATCCCGCGCCTTGATTCCGGTCCAGCGTGGTGAAGATACGGCCGCCACCAGCGGGCCCGAGTTCGATCCCCGCATGCTCGAGGCGCTGGTCTGTCCCCAGACCCACGGTATCCTGAGCTATGACGCCGAGCGGCAGGAGCTGGTGTCCAAGGCCGCGCATCTGGCCTATCCGATCCGCGGCGGCATACCGATCATGCTGGTCGACGAGGCGCGCGAACTGGACTGACGCCGCTAGAGCGACACGGAAATCCCGCCGTCCACGAACAGCGTGTGCCCGTTGACGAAGGAGGCCGCCTCCGAGGCAAGGAACACGCAGGCGCCCACCAGCTCCTCGACCTGTCCCCAGCGCCCGGCCGGCGTGCGCTTTTCCAGCCAGTCGCAGAAGGCCGGATCATCGACCAGCCCCTGGTTCAGCGGAGTCTGGAAATAGCCCGGCGCGATGGCGTTGCAGTTCAGGCCGAGCCGCGCCCAGTCGGTCGCCATGCCCTTGGTCAGGTTCGCGACCGCCCCCTTGGTCGCCGTATAGGGCGCGATGCCGGGCCGGGCGAGCGCGGTCTGGACGCTCGCGATATTGACGATCTTGCCCGCGCCGCGTTCGATCATGTGCCGCGCGCAGGCCTGGCCCACGTGAAAGACGCTGGCGACATTGGTCTGGAGCAGACGCTCGAAGGCTTCGGGCGGGAATTCGTCCAACGGCGCGCGGTGCTGGATGCCGGCGTTGTTGACCAGGATGTCGATAGGTCCGACATGCGCCTCGAAGCCGTCGACGGCAAAGCGGACGGCCTCGTGATCCGTCACGTCGAAGGCCAGCTCCGAAACCAGCGCCCCTTCCGCGCGCAGCCGGGCGGCGGCATCGGCTACGCGCGCAGGGTCGCGGCCGTTCAGGACGATCTTCGCCCCTGCCTCGGCCAGCCCCTGCGCAAGCGCGAAGCCGATCCCCTGCGACGATCCCGTCACCAGCGCGCGTTTGCCGCCAAGATCGAACAGCCCCATGGCCCCTCCGTTTCGCAGCACCCTCATGGGGGCGCTCCGTCTGTCGCGCGCGACCCGATCACGCGGCGGCAGGGCCGTCAAGCCTGCCCGCCGCTGGCGGCTCGCGGTGGCGTGACCATTGACACTTGGGCGCATTTGCCCAAGGTCATGCCGCCCGGTGTGGCAGCCCGGTGTGGCAGCCCGTGCGCCGAAAGGATGGTCATGGTCGATCTTGCGACCCGTGTCTGGAACCACAAGTGGAAGATCGACCCGATCGTCCGGTCCCTGATCGACACGGATTTCTACAAGCTGTTGATGTGTCAGTCGGTTTTTCGCAACCGGCGCGACACGCAGGTCACCTTCAGCCTGATCAACCGCACCCGCCGCATCCGCCTTGCCGAGCTGATCGACGAAGGCGAATTGCGCGAACAGCTGGACCATATCCGCTCGCTCAGGCTGGCGCGGGGGGAAAGCACATGGCTGCGCGGGAACACCTTCTACGGCAAGCGGCAGATGTTCCGCTCGGACTTCATGGAATGGTTCGAGGCGCTGCGCCTGCCGCCCTACCACCTCGAAAAGCGCGATGGCCAGTATGAGCTGACGTTCGAAGGCAACTGGCCCGAGGTCATGCTGTGGGAAATCCCCGCCCTCGCCGTGTTGATGGAGTTGCGGGGCAGGGCGGTCATGCGCGACATGGGCCGGTTCGAGCTGCAGGTGCTTTATGCCCGTGCGATGACCAAGCTGTGGGAAAAGGCCGAACGGCTGCGCGCCATTCCCGATCTGCGGCTGGCGGATTTCGGCACGCGCCGGCGGCATTCCTTCCTCTGGCAGGACTGGTGCGTCCAGGCCATGATCGAGGAGCTGGGCGAGAAATTCGTCGGCACCTCGAACTGCCAGATCGCCAAGAACCGCGATCTCGAGGCGATCGGGACCAATGCGCATGAACTGCCCATGGTCTATTCCGCGCTGGCCGAGACGGATGCGGATCTGCGGCAAGCCCCCTACGAGGTGCTGCGCGACTGGCAGGAAGAGCACGAGGGCAATCTGCGCATCATCCTGCCCGACACCTACGGCACGCCCGGCTTTCTGGCCGGCGCGCCCGACTGGCTGGCGGGCTGGACGGGGGTGCGCATCGACAGCGGCGATCCCGCGGTCGGAGCCGAAACCGCGATCCGCTGGTGGCAGGACCGGGGCGAGGATCCGCGCGACAAGCTGGTGATCTTTTCCGACGGGCTGGACGTGGCCCGGATCGAGGAGTTGCAGGCCCGCTTCCGGGGCAGGGTGAAGGTGTCATTCGGCTGGGGCACGATGCTGACCAATGATTTCACCGGGCTGGTCGCGGGCGATGCGCTGGCGCCCTTCTCGCTTGTCTGCAAGGCGGTCTCGGCCAACGGGCGGCCGACGGTCAAGCTGTCGGACAATCCCGAAAAGGCGATGGGCCCCGCGACCGAGATCGCCCGCTACAAGCGCGTCTTCGGCGTGGGCGCGCAGGAACGGCAGGCGGTGACGGTATGACCTCCCTTCTTGCGCACCGGTCATGAAGATCGCGGTCGCCGGAACGGGCCTGCGCCCCACCCATGTCCTTTCGATCCTGCGCGATGAGATGCCCGAGGCACAGATCGCGGGCTGGTACGACCCCGAACCCGTCTGGCCCGACCGTCTGGGCGCGGATGTCCCGCGCTTCGACTCGGTCGAGGACTTGCTGGACGCAACCAGGCCCGATCTGTTCTTCGTGGGCTCGCCCAATGCCTTCCACCTTGACCAGATCCGCGCGGGCCTGGTCCGGGGCATCCGCATCTTCACCGAAAAACCCGTCGTCATCACGCTGGAAGAAAGCTTCGAACTGGCCGAACTGCTGGCCGAATACGGCACCGACAGGGTGATGGTGGGCCTTGTCCTGCGCCATTCGCGCCACATGGCCGACCTGCGCGATGCGATGGCCGAAGGCGTGCTCGGCCGCATCACCAGCCTTGAGGCCAATGAACATATCGCCCCCTATCACGGCGCCTTCTTCATGCGCGACTGGCGGCGGATGGTCGAATGGTCGGGCGGTTTCATGCTCGAGAAGTGTTGCCACGACATCGATCTCTACAACATGATCACGGCCTCGCGCCCGGTGCGGGTAGCCTCCTTCGGCGGGCGGCGGTCCTACCTGCCCGAGAACGCCCCCACCTCGAACGCCGAGAACGAGGTGATGCATGTCAAGCCCTCGGTCTGGAACAGCGTCGATGACGCCTTTCATTCCGACGGCGACATCATCGACTTCCAGACCGCGATCCTGCAGTACGAAAGCGGGGCGAGTCTGGCCTTTCACACCAATCTCAATGTCCCCGACGAACACAGAAGGTTCTGCATCATGGGCACGCATGGCATGGCCGAGGGGGATTTCGTGCGCGGCTACCTGCGCATCACCCGCCGCGACGGCACCGTCTTCGCCGATCACGACTATACCGACGGCGCCGCAACCGGTGCCCATTACGGCGCCGACCGGCTGATGGTGCGCGATATCGTGGCCTTTCTCCGCGGCGATAGGGACAGCCTGCCCGTCGGCATCTGCGACGCGATCGAGGCCGGGATCGCGGCCCTCGCCCTCGATCAGGCGCGCATCGAGGGGCGGATCGTCGACCTTGCCCCCCTCTGGGCGCGGCTCGATGCGCTGGGGTTGCGGCAATGAGCGGGGGGCAGGAAAAGGGCACCTTCATGGCGGCCGAGGCGGCCGATGCCCTGCCGGTCTTCGCCCGCGCCGCCCGCGCCGACCACAGCGCAGCCCTCGGCCCCCTCGACCTCGGCACCCGCCGCGCCCTCTACACGATCGCGCGCGGCTCTTCCGATGCCGCCGCCAATATCCTGGCCTACGAGATGATGCGCGAAACCGGCCTGCCGGTCACCTCGCTGCCGCCCTCGGTCTTTTCGGTCGGGCGGGGCGTGGCGATGGAGGGGGCGGCTGCGCTTGTCATCTCGCAATCGGGGGCAAGCGAGGATCTGGTCCGCTCCGCCCGCGGCGCCCGCGCCCGCGGCGCTGCGGTCCTTGCCCTTGTCAATGCCGATGCCTCGCCCGTCGCGGCCGAGGCCCATGTCACCCTGCCGATCGGGGCCGGCCTTGAACGGGCGGTGCCCGCGACCAAATCGGTGACCGGGGCCATCGGCGCAGGCATGGCCGCCCTTTCCGCCATCGCCCCGGCCTATGCCCCGCGTGCCGCGCGCGCGGCCGATCTGCTCGGCGGCATCGCCGCGCCGCAGCACCCGCAGACCAGTGCCCTTGTCGCGGCACTCGTCGCGGCCAGCCATGTCTATGTGATCGGGCGCGACACGGGCTATGGCGCGGCGCATGAGATCGCGCTCAAGCTCAAGGAATGCTGCGCGCTCCATGCCGAGGCCTATTCCGCCTCCGAGGTTCTGCACGGCCCGCTGCAACTGGTCACCCGCCCGCTCCTGATCCTGATCCTCGACACCGGGCAGGGCGATATCCAGACCAGCCTCGACACGGCCGAGGCCCGCTTCCGTGCCGCCGGCGGTGACGTGCACCGGGTACGGCCTGCCGATCTGGGCCTGGCCACCGGCGAAGACGGCCTGACCCCGGCCGCCGCCGCCGCCCTGCTTCTGGCGATGCTCTACCCGGTCGTCCACGCCGTCGCCCTGGCGCTTGGCCATGACCCGGACCACCCCGAAACCCTCTCGAAAGTGACGCAGACGCGATGACCAGACCGCTCGAAAGCTGGGCCACCTGGCGCGAGATCCACGCCCAGCCCGCCATCTGGACAGACTGGGCCGATGCCCTGCCGCTGGCCGACCTGCGCAGCTGGATCGCCGCGCAGCAGGTCCGCGAGGTCTGGTTCTGCGGTGCCGGCACCTCGGCCTATATCGGCGACATCCTCGTCGCAGGGCTGGAAGGGCAGCCCGGCCCCCGCCTGCGCGCCGTGCCCACGACCGATATCGTCGCGCGGCCGCAGGCCTATCTGGGCGTGGGGCGGCGTCCGCTGATCGTGCAGTTCGGCCGGTCCGGCAATTCCGCCGAAAGCCTCGGTACGCTCGACGCGCTCGACGCGCTCGCCCCCGATGCCCCGCGCCTGCACATCACCTGCAACCCCGAGGGCGCGCTGGCGCGCCGCACGGCACCCGGCCCGCTCAAGGTCATCACCCTGCCCGAGGCGACCCATGACGCGGGCTTCGCCATGACCTCGAGCTTCTCGACCATGCTCCTGACCGCGCTCCTGCTGTTTGACGCAGCCCCCGACCACACCCGCCTCCCTCGCCTTGCCGCCCAGCTTCGCGACCTGCTGCCCCGGCTTGCCGATGTCGCCGCCGGCACCCCGCCCCCGGGCCGGATCGTCTTTCTGGGCACCGGCCCCCTGGCCTTCGCCGCCCGCGAATGCGCGCTCAAGGTGATGGAACTGGCCGCCGGCCGCATTCCCGCCCTCTGGGACTCGACGCTCGGCTTCCGCCACGGCCCGAAAAGCTTCGTGACCGGCGACACCCGCATCGTCCTCCTCTCCTCGCCTGAAACCCCCGCCGCCCTCTACGAGGCCGACCTCGCGGCCGAGCTTCGCGCCCAGTTCCCCGATACGCCCACAACCGTGCTCGGCCCCGGCGGCGATATCGACCTGCCCATGCCCGAAGGCCCGCTCTGGTCCGCCCCGCTTGTCGTCGCGCTGGGGCAGATCCTTGCCGTGCACTGGTCCTCGGCCCTTGGCCTGAATGTCGACGATCCTTTTGCCGGTCAGGGCACGCTGTCGCGCGTCGTTTCGGGCGTCACGCTGCATCCGGTCGCACCATGATCCCCTGCTCATTCGCTTTGGTCGAAATACTCCGGGGTGAATGCGCCGCAGGCGCAGAGGGGCAGCGCCCCTCCCTCGCCCCCGGATGCCGGACGACACCATGATCGCCGCCGGTATCGACCTCGGCGGAACCAAGATCGAGGCCCAGGTCTTCGCCTCCGACTGGAGCCTCGCCGATCATCGCCGCATGCCCACGCCAACGGATTATCCCGCCCTCGTCGCCGCCGTGGCCGAACAGATCGCCTGGGCCACGGCGCGGGCCGGCCATGCCCTGCCGGTGGGCATCGCGGCCGCGGGGCTGGTCAATCCCGCAACCGGCCTCGCGCTTACGGCCAATCTCTGCGCCACCGGCAAGCCCTTCCCGGCCGATATCACTGCCGCCGCCGGGGCCCCCGTGACCTATGTGAACGATTGCCGCGCGCTGGCCCTGTCCGAGGCGGTCTTCGGCGCGGCCCGTGGCCTTTCGCCGGTCGCGGCCCTGATCCTCGGCACCGGCATCGGCGGCGGCGTCGTGGTCGACGGCAGGTTGTTGGAGGGGGCTGCCCAGGTCGGGGGCGAATTCGGCCATATGGCCGCCCCGGCCCATCTGGTGGTCGAGCACGGCCTGCCTGTCATCCGCTGCGGCTGCGGGCGGACCGGCTGCATCGAGACCTATGTCGCGGGCCCCGGCCTTGGCCGTCTGGCGCTGCATCTGACCGGGCGCGACCTGACCCCGCCCGAGATCGCGGCCCTGCGGGGCAACGACCCTGCGATGGCGCGGGTCTGGGCGATCTGGTGTGCCTTCATGGCCGAACTACTGATGACCCTGACCGTTACGATCGACCCCGAGGTGATCGTCCTCGGCGGCGGCCTGTCGCGGATCGCGGGCCTTGTCGATGACCTGAGCCCCGGCCTTGCCGCCGCGCAATTCGCCGGCTTCGGCGTACCGCGCATCCTGCTGGCCGAGGCCGGCGACGCCAGCGGTGCGCGCGGGGCCGCCTACGCTGCCTGGCGGGGGGCCGAACATGGCTGACATCCTGCGCAAGGTCATCGCCGCCAACCGCGCCGGGCGCTGCGTCTCGATCCCCTCGGTCTGCTCGGCCCATCCCGAGGTCCTCCGCGCGAGTCTTGGCCTCGCCGAACGCCTCGACCGGGCGCTGGTGATCGAGGCCACCTCGAACCAGGTCAACCAGGAGGGCGGCTATACCGGCATGCGGCCCGCCGATTTCATCGCCTTCGTGAGGCGGCTTGCGGCGGAGGGTGGCACCGATCCCGACCGGATCGTCTTCGGGGGCGACCATCTGGGTCCGCAGGCGTGGCGCAGGCTGCCTGCGGATGAGGCGATGGCGCGGGCCCATGTGATGGTGCGCGACTATGTCCGGGCGGGCTTCACCAAGATCCATCTCGACTGCTCGGAAGGCTGCGCGGGCGAGCCTGCGCAGCTTGACGACGCGGTCACCGTCCCCCGCGCGGCCGATCTTGCGCGCAGCTGCCGCGCGGCGGGGGGCGAGGGGGTGCTTTATGTCGTCGGCACCGAAGTCCCCCCGCCCGGCGGCGCGCGGAGCGAGGATCATCACGAGATCCCGCCAACCAGCGCCCGGGCGGCCCGGGCCACCTGCGACGCCCATGTCGAGGCCTTTGCCGGGATCGGCGAGATCGGCGCCCTTGTCGTGCAGCCGGGTGTCGAATTCTCGCCCATGTCGGTGCACCACCTGCCGCTCGACCGCGACCCCGGCCTGCGCGCGGCGGTCGCGCATCATCCGGGCATCGCGCTCGAGGCGCATTCCACCGATTACCAGCGGCCCCAAGCCTATGTCCGGCTGGCCGAACTGGGCTTCGCCTTCCAGAAGGTCGGTCCCGCGCTGACCTTCGCCTACAGGCAGGCGGTCTATGCGCTGGATCACCTCTGCGTGCTGGCGGGCTGGGGCGGTGGCCTGCGGGGGCGGATGGAGGCGCTGATGCTGGAAGTGCCCGGCCATTGGCAGGGCCATTACCACGGGGCGGAGCTTGCCCTGCAGCGGCATTTCGGTTTCGCCGACCGGATCCGCTATTACTGGCCGCTGCCCGAGGCGCAGGCCGCCGTGGCCGCGCTGATGGAGGATCTGCGGGGGCGGCACCTGCCCGAACCGCTCCTGATGCAGCTGTTTGGTACCGAAGTGCTCGACCGGGCCGAAGCTGTACGGGGTGACGCGGTGACGCGGCTGGTGCATGCCACGATCGAGCAGGCGCTGGCCCCCTATTTCCTTGGTGACGATGTGGGGTAATCGGTGAGCGGCGCAGGCTTTGCGCCCCGTCTGAGAACGGTCTTCGAACGGTCTGCGGACGGGATGGGCCGGCTGCGGCACTGCAGGCAGGCCAAAGCGCAGTTGACCATGACACAGGAAGGCACAGACCCATGACCCGGTCCGATCCCGCCGCGCTGCGCATCGCGCCTGAGCTTTTGTTCGAGGATGGCCGACTGCGCCCGGGCCGTGCCCTTTGCCTGAGCGAGGGCCATGTCACGGGTGTCGATGATGCCCGCCCGGGTGACCGGCGCGTGGCCGGGATCATCACCCCGGGATATGTCGACCTGCAGGTGAATGGCGGCGGCGGCGTTCTTGTCAACCAGACCCCCACACCCGAGGGCATGGCCGATGTTGCAGCGGCCCATCACCAACTGGGCACGGTGGCGATCCTGCCCACCGTGATCACCGATGCGCCTGAGGTGCTCGATCGGGCCGCCGCCGCGGTTCTGGCGATGCCGGGTGGTCCTGGCGGGCGGAAGGCCGCGGGAATCGTCGGGCTGCATGTCGAGGGGCCGCATATCTCGGTCCCGCGTCGGGGAACGCATGCGGCACGCTTCATTCGCCCGCTTGACGACCGGACGATCGAGGTGGTTGCCCGGCTGCGCGCTGCGGGCGTGCCGGTCATGATCACGCTCGCGCCCGAGGCGGCCGCACCGGGCGGGATCGCCGCGCTTGCGGCGACGGGCGCGGTCGTCTCGATCGGCCATTCGGACGCGCGGGCGGCCGAGGTCCGGGCGGCGCTGGCCGAGGGGGCGGCCTGCTTTACCCATCTTTTCAATGCGATGTCGCCGCTGCATCATCGGGAGCCGGGGGTGGTCGGGGCGGCGCTGAATGCCGATGTGCCGGCCGGGATCATCTGCGACGGGATCCATGTGGCCGACGAACTTGTGGGGCTTGCGATCCGGGCGCGGCCGGGGCCGGATCTGATGTTTCTCGTGTCGGATGCGATGCCGACGGTGGGCGGGCCGGACCGGTTCCGGCTGTACGACATGGATCTGGTCGTGCGTGACGGGCGGCTGGTCAATCCGGAGGGGAGCCTGGCCGGCGCGCATGTCAGCATGGCCGAGAGTGTGGCGCGACTGGTCGAGGTCGTGGGGGTGGCGCCGGAGCAGGCCTTGCGCATGGCGGTGACGGTGCCTGCGCGGGTGATCGGCCTGCCCGAGCTTGGCCGGATCGCGGGGCGGGCAGTGGGGGATCTGATCTGTCTGGATCACGCTTGCCGGATGACGGGGTTTGTCGAGGCAGTTTCGGGCTAGAGGGCCGCGCATGGGGCTTGGCCGGCCTTCGGGAAGCGGCGGTGCGCCGGGCTGGCCTTCACCGGTCTTTCGTGGATCTGGATGCGGCGGCCGGGGGGGGGGGGGGGGGGGGGGGGGGGGGGGGGGGGGGGGGGGGGGGGG
>JAFIEN010000079.1 GCA_020832515.1 Rubellimicrobium sp.
GGCCGCGATCTTTCCGGCTGCGGTCGCCACGCCACTGGCCCTTCCCTGAACTGTCTCGATGCCCAGCACCTCGAGCCCGGTCCAGACCTCGGCCCCTGCGCCCTCGATCAACGCGCCGGTCAGCGCTGCGGGATCCACGGCCCCCTCGTCCGGAAAGAGCAGGGCCTCGCAGGGGTCGGTCACGGCCGGCAGGTGGCGCGCCATGGCGGCGCGGGTCAACCGCCGGACCGGATAGCCCAGCGCCTCGAGCCGGGCCGCGAAAAGCGCCTGCCCCTCGCCCGCCTCTTCATGCCAGACGCAGCCCGACCAGTCGGTCAGCCCCACGAAACGGGGATCGAGCCTGCGATGCGCCGCGATCCCCGCGACGCGCAGCCTGTGATGGGCCTCGTCGTGAAAGAAGTTCGCATTGATCCAGCCGAAGCTGGCGCCGCTGGCCGCCCCCGCGACCGGGCCCGCCTCGATGACAGTGACCGACCAGCCCCGCTGCCCGAGGTTCCAGGCGGTCGCCGCCCCCAGCAGCCCGGCACCGATGACAATCGCGCGTTTCATGGGCCAAGGCTGGCGCAAGCACGCTTTCGCTGCAAGGGGGGGTGGGATACTGCTGTGGATGAACACCGGCACGCGCGGGGCAGGAGATGACAGAGGCCGACAATATCATCGCAAGGCTGGACCTTCGCCCCCATCCGGAAGGCGGCTGGTATCGCCAGACATGGGTGGGGCCAGAGGTCGATGGCCGTGCAACGGGCACGGCGATCCTGTTCCTGCTCAAGGCGGGCGAGCGCAGCCATTGGCACCGCGTCGACGCGGACGAGATCTGGCTTTGGCATGCCGGGGCGCCGCTGATCCTGTCGATGGGCGAGGGGGTGGCGCGCGATCACCGGCTGGGGCCGGATGTGCTGGGCGGCGAGGCGCCGCAGATCGTGGTGCCGGCAGGCTGGTGGCAGGCGGCGGCCTCGACCGCAGGGTGGACGCTGGTCAGTTGCACGGTCAGCCCGGGGTTCCGCTTTGAAGGCTTCGAGCTGGCTGCGCCCGATTTCGACCTGCCGCGCAGCTGAGGCGGTGCGGTTGAGTATTTGGACCAAAGCGAAAGGGCAAGGGCAGTGACTGCGTCCGAGCGGTTGCTCGATGCGCGGGGTATGCTCTGTCCCTTGCCCGTGCTGAGGGCGCGCAAGGTGCTGGCCGGGATGGAGCCGGGCGCGGTCTTGCGGGTGCTGGCGGATGATGCGATGGCGCGGATCGACTTGCCGCATTTCTGTGGCGAGGCGGGGCACGCGCATCTGGGGATCACCGAGGAGGCGGATGCGCGGGGAGAGTGGCAAAGCCACCTGATCCGCTGCGGCACACCGCTGGGTGGCGGCCTCTGAGCCAGTGCCGGGGGCGCCCGCGGGGGGGGGGGGGGCGCCGGCGGGACACCTGGCCGGGCGGCCCTAGCGGTTGAGCGACCACCAGCCGCGGCGGCGGGGCCTGTCGTCGGCTTCGGTCGTCGGGGTCGCCGGAGCTTTCTCGACGGGTGTGTCTGCCGTTGCGGTTGAGGATTCCTCGGCGCTGGTCGGTTCCGGCAGGGTGAGAGCCGCCGTTGTGTCATCTGCCGGCGGCGCCGGCTCCCGGGCGGGGTCGATCTCGGCAGTTGCAGCCGCCCCGGGCTCGGGCGCTGCCTCCGCTTCGGGGGATGCATCCTCTGCCTCAGTCGGTGCGACCTTCGGCTTGCGGGTGCGCCGGGCCGGGGGCCTGGGGACCGCCGCCTCTTCGGGCTGGGCCTCGGGTGCCTCGGGTGCCGGGTCCGCCTTGCGGCTGCGGCTGGCCCTCCGGGGCTTCGCCGGCGCTGCCTCCTCTGCGGTTCCCGCCGGGACAGTTGCTGCGGTGTCCTCCGCGCCGGCCCCGGCTGTGGCGGTGCCTTGCGAGGATGCGACCTGCGGGGCCGGGGTCTCGGCCGGAGCCTCGGTCGGTTCCGCCTCTGCATCGGCGCGGGGTTTGCGGCTGCGGACGCGGGTGCGTCTTGCCGGGGGCGCGTCCTCTGCGGCGGCGTCGGCCTGTGGCGTGACAGCATCGTCGGAAGCGTCGGTCGCGGCCGCATCCTCGGCCGTGTCGTTGCCTGCGGTCTCGGCCTCGCCGGGTCCGACACGGCGGCGGCGGCGGCGGCGCCGCTTCTTGCGGGGACGGTCATCGCTGTCGGCGCTGTCGGTAGCGTTGTCGGCGCTGCGCTGTTCCTCTTCGTCCTCATCCTCGTCTTCGGCGGCAAGATCGAGGTCCTTGTCCTCTTCCTCGACCTCGGCCATCAGCGCGGCATTTCCCGAGATCGCGGCAGTCACGGGTTCGGGGATCGCGCGCGTCGCGGTCTTGAACTTCTCGAAGGCGTAATCGGGCGAGATCAGCGCCGGATCGCATTCGATCCGCACCGACAGGCCGAAGCGGCGTTCGACATCGGCGATGTGATCGCGCTTGGCGTTGATGAGGAAGTTGACGATCCCCATCGGCGCGCGGATCAGCACCTCTTTCGAGCGCCCGCGCCCGCCTTCTTCTTCCAGCTGGCGCAGGATCGTGAGGGCGACATTGTTGTCCGAGCGCAGAAGGCCCGTGCCGTGGCAATGCGGACAGGGCTGGGTCGTGGCCTCGATCATGCCGGGACGCAGGCGCTGGCGGCTCATCTCGAGAAGGCCGAAGCCCGAGATGCGGCCGACCTGGATCCGCGCACGGTCGGCCTTGAGCTTGTCCTTGAAACGTTTCTCGACGGCTGCGTTGTTCTTGCGTTCGTCCATGTCGATGAAATCGACGACGATCAGCCCGGCAAGGTCGCGCAGGCGCAGCTGGCGGGCGATCTCGTCGGCGGCCTCGAGATTGGTCTTGAGGGCGGTCTGCTCGATCGAGCCTTCCTTGGTCGCGCGGCCCGAGTTCACGTCGATGGCGACCAGCGCCTCGGTCACGCCGATGACGATATAGCCGCCCGAGGGCAGCTGGACCGTCGGGTTGAACATGCTTTCAAGATAGGGCTCGACCTGATGGCGCGTGAAGATCGGCAGAGTGTCGGTATAGGGTTTCACGTTCTTGGCGTGGGACGGCATGATCATCTTCATGAAGTCGCGCGCGGTGCGGAAACCGGCCTCGCCCTCGACGATGACCTCGTCGATCTCTTTCGAATAGAGATCGCGGATGGACCGCTTGATGAGGTCGCCTTCCTCATAGATCTTGGCCGGCGCGATCGACCGCAGGGTCAGTTCGCGGATCTGTTCCCAGAGGCGCTGAAGGTATTCGTAGTCGCGCTTGATCTCGGTCCGGGTGCGCTGCGATCCGGCGGTGCGGATGATCAGGCCCGCGCCATCGGGCACGTCGATCTCGGCCGCGATTTCCTTGAGCTTCTTGCGATCCACTGCATTGGTGATCTTGCGGCTGATGCCGCCGCCGCGCGCGGTGTTGGGCATGAGCACGCAGTAGCGGCCGGCGAGCGAAAGGTAGGTGGTAAGTGCGGCGCCCTTGTTGCCGCGCTCTTCCTTGACGACCTGGACCAGCAGGATCTGGCGGACGTTGATCACCTCCTGGATCTTGTAGCGACGGATCCGGGGCTTGCGCTGGGGGCGAACCTCGTCGCTGTCGTCCTCGGCCGAGACCGTCTCGATCGTGTCGTCCTTTTCGACCGTCTCGACATTGTCCGTATCGGCGGAAGTGTCGGTCTCCTGGTCGCCCGTTCGGTCGGCACCCGTCTCGCCTGCGTCCCCGCCGTTCCCGGCTTCGGGGGTTTCGACCGGGGTGTCGCCAACGGTCAGCATCGGCGACAGGCCCTCGGGCGCGCCGTCGACGTCATCCTCGCCCTCGCCGAGGTCGATCATCTCCATCCCGGCGATCTCGGACGCCCCATCTGCCCCGGATGCGGTGTCGCGTTCGGGATCGGCGGTCGTCACGGGGTCGTTCTTGGCGCTGGCGGCGCGATTGCCACGGCGGGGCTTGCGGCCACGGCCACCATTGCGCCCGCCATTGCCTTCACCGTTCGCATCGTCGTCTTCGTCGTCGTCACGGGTGGCGAGTTCGCGTTCCTCGGCCAGAAGCGCCTCGCGGTCGGCGACGGGGATCTGGTAATAGCCGGGATGGATCTCCGAGAACGCCAGAAAGCCGTGCCGGTTGCCGCCGTAATCTATGAAGGCTGCCTGCAGGGACGGCTCGACCCGCGTGACCTTCGCCAGATAGATGTTGCCCGCCAGTTGTCGGCGGGCGGCGCTTTCGAAGTCGAAATCCTCGACCTTGTTTCCGTCGGCCACGACAACCCGGGTCTCTTCCGGGTGGGTGGCGTCGATGAGCATCTTCTTTGCCATTGTGTCCATATGCATGGCGCAGCGCCGCATCGCCCGGGCGGAGCGATCGTCGGATGTCCATGTCTGATTGAGGCGAGCGGCGCGCGGGCGATCGCGGGGCCACGTGTGGCCCCAGCATGATCGCCTGTTGGTCGCGCGCGTTGCATCGCGGTTCTTCTCCGGCCCGCGGCATCATGGCCCGGACCTGTTCATGAGCCAGTCCACAACGAAGCAAGCGTGCGGAAAGGCCTTGCCCACAGACCCCGAAGGGCCATTCCAGTCCGCCACGGGCGTCCGGCAGAGCTTGCCTGGCGATATCCGGGGCGAAAAACCTTACGGCCCGTGCGCAGCGACGCCATGGCCATCCTCCAGACATAGCGAAATTGGGGGCAGGTGCACAATGGCAAAGTTCGTGTGGGGGTTGCGCAAGGGCCGGGGCCGCGGGATGGCGGGGTGAACCCCGCCCTACAGGCCTGTCTGTCGTCGAGATGAGACCGTTTAGGGCGGGGTTCACCCCGCCACGACCCACCTCAGATGTAATCGGAGCGCTGCAACCCGTATTTCGCCATCTTCTCGTTCAGGGTTCGCCGCGGCAGGCAAAGCTCGTCCATCACCGCAGCGATGCTGCCGCGGTGCCGGCGCATCGTATTGTCGATCAGCATTCGCTCGAACGCCTCGACGAATTCCTTGAGCGGCTTTCCTTCCGTCGTCATCGCCGGGCGCTGGTCGTCGGTATCGGCCATCAGGAGCGAGGCGATCGTCCCCGTCCCCCGCCGCGTCTGCAACACCGCACGCTCGGCCACGTTGATCAGTTGCCGCACATTGCCCGGCCAGGGCGCCTGAAGAAGCTGGGCCGCCTCCTGCGCGGTGACCTCGGGCGTCTCGCAGCCGTATTCGTCGGCGAATTGCTCGGCCAGCCGGGTGAACAGCGTCAGGATATCCTCGCCCCGCTGGCGCAGCGGCGGCACCGTGATCCGAAGCGCCGCCAGCCGGTAGAACAGGTCGGGCCGCAGCACGCTTTCACAGGTCTTGTCCAGTTCCTGCAGGTTCGAGATCGCCACGATCCGCGTCTCGGCCGGGGTGCCCTGATCGTTCATCACCGTCAACAGGCGCGACTGCATCGGCTGGCTGAGCGCGTCGATATCCTCGAGCACCAGCGTGCCACCGCGCGCATCCTCCATCGCGGGGATCGGGTCGCCATCCTCGACCGGGCCGAACATCCGCCGCGCAAGCGTGTCGTCGTCATAGGCCGAACAGGACAGCAGAACGAACTTGCGCGCCGCCCGCGCCCCCACAGCATGAAGCGCATGCGCCACAAGTGTCTTGCCGGTGCCCGTCTCGCCCTCGATCAGGACATGGCCGTCGGCCTGACCCAGATCGAGGATATCCTCGCGCAGACGCTCCATCGCCGCACTTGCCCCGATCAGCTTCCTCATGAGCGCCGAGCCATCCGACAACTCGCGCCTGAGCGCCCGGTTATCAAGCGTCAGGCGCCGGACCTGCGTCGCGCGTTTGGCCAGCGTCGTCATGCGATCGGGATTGAACGGCTTTTCAAGGAAATCGAATGCCCCGATCCGCATCGCCTCGACCGCCATCGGCACGTCGCCATGGCCGGTGATCATGATGACCGGAAGGGTCGAATCGACCGATTTCAGCCGACGCAGAAGCTGCATGCCGTCCATTCCGGGCATCTTGATATCGCTGACCACGATCCCGGGATAATCCGGCCCAAGTCCCTTCAGCGCATCCTCGGCGCTGGCGAAGGTCTCGGTGTCGAAACCCGACAGCGCCAGCCACTGGCTGATCGACTGGCGCATGTCGCGTTCGTCGTCGACGATCGCTACCTTCATCGTCTTGGCCATCCTGTCCCCCTATTCCGCGGCTTTCACGCCGGTGCCCAGCCGGGGCAGGGTGATCTCGAACACCGCGCCCCCGCCCGATCCGTTCCGCGCGGTCAGCCGCCCGCCCAGATCGCTGACGATCCCGGACGAGATCGCAAGACCAAGTCCCACACCGTCACCCGGAGCCTTGGTCGTGTAGAAGGGCTCGAACAGGGCGTCGAGGTCCTCGATCCCCGGACCGTTGTCCCGCACGGTGATGTGAACCGTCTGACCCTCGGCCAGGATGATCTCGATGGCCGGCTCGCGCACCATGCGGATCGCGTCAAGCGCATTGCGCAACAGGTTGATGATCACCTGCTCGAGCCGCAGCCTGTCGCCCAGGATCATCACGGCGCCGCCCGGCACGGTCCGGGTGATCGTCACTTTCCGGGTCTTGAGCTGCGGCTCCATCATCGCCAGGGCCGAGGACAGCGCTTCGCGCACATCGACGGGCTCGAACGCGTCCGAGCCCTTGCGCGCATAGGACTTGAGCTGCCGCGTGATCGCCCCCATCCGGTCGATGAGGTCGTCGATCCGCTGGAAACTGGACAGCGCCTCGTCGGGGCGCTTGCGTTGCAGAAGAAGCCGCGCACCGGCCAGATAGGTCTTCATCGCGGCCAGTGGCTGGTTCAGTTCGTGGCTGACGGCGGCCGACATCTCGCCCAGCACCGCAAGTTTCGACGATTGCGCCAGCGTCTGTTCGGCCACCTGCAGCGTCTTCTCGACCTTCTCGCGTTCCGCGATCTCGCGTTGAAGCCGGACGTTCAGGCGGCGAAGCTCGGCCGATTCGCGCTCGAACAGGATCAGCCGGTTGGCCTTTCTGCGCGAGGATACGAAGAACCCCACGGCCAGCAAAAGCGCAAAGGTCATGATCTCGAGCGCGAGGATCGCATTCACCCGCTCGCGCACGCTGGCATAAGTCGTGAAACTCGCGGCCCGCCAGCCCTGGAACGGCACCCGCATCTCGCGCCGCAGCACGGCATTGCCCGAGACCCAGGCATCGGGCGGGACCGCCGACAGATCCTGCGTGAGTTGCAGCGCGCGCCGGATCGCGCCCGTGGGCGGATCGCGCGTCACGGCCTCGGCCTCGGTCACGCCGCGCCAGCGGGGATTGGTGGCCAGGATGATGGTCCCGGTGCTGTCGGTCACCAGCACCGCATCCTGTGTCCCCGACCAGCTGCGCTCGAGCCGTGCCAGATCCACCTCGACCGAGATCACCCCAAGCGTCGTGGCCCCCGAGGTGATCCGCCGCGAATAAAAGAAGGCGAAGCTGCCCGTCGGGCGCTGTATCTTGGAAAAGACCGTGGTGTTCGAGCGCAACGCCTCGACGAAATAGGGTGTGTTGCGGTGGTTCTCGCCCATCCTGAAACGGTCGGTCGCGGCGACCACCCGACCGTCGCGGTCATACATCATGATCGAGGCGGCCCCGATCTCGTCCACCAGCGACAGAAGCCGCAGGGTCGACCGCGAGAAATCGCCCGAACTCAGCGCGCCGATCAGTTCGGGGTCGCGCGCCAGAAGCTGCGGCACGATTGAGTTGCGCTGCAACTCGGCCATCAGGTTGCCGACGTAAAGCGTCAGGCGCACCTCGGCCCGGTTGCGGGTCGAGTCGGTAAATCGCTCCATCAGGAACAGGTTGGTGAAATAGATGATCGCAAGCGCCACCGCGCAGAATAGCGCGAGCGTTCCGCGGACGATCCACTTCCGCGACCTCGGGGGCTTTGCGACATCCTCTTCCATGCAGTCGCAATCTATGCCGCCCGCGCCTGCCTCACAAGCACTCCGCGTCCGGGCGCCATCGGGCGGTCCCGGAAGACCGAAAGGTCGCCATTCCTTCGGGCCGGGCGACGGCGGCGCGTCAGGTGGGGCGTCAGGTGGTGGCGAACTGCCCGACCAGCCCCGCAAAGAGCCGCGCCCCGTCGCTTCCACCCAGCGCCGGATCAGCGGCGCGTTCGGGATGGGGCATCATGCCCAGAACCCGGCGGTTGTCCGACAACACCCCCGCGATATCCAGCGCCGCGCCGTTGGGGTTGTCCTTATAGGTGAAGGCGATCCGCCCGTCGCCCTCCAGCCGGGCCAGCGTGTCGGCATCGGCGAAGTAGTTGCCGTCATGATGCGCCACCGGAATGCGGATGACCTCGCCCGTCGCATAGGCGGCGGTGAAGGCGCTGTCGGTGGTGGCGACACGCAGACCGACCGTGCGGCAGACGAAACGCAGGCCCGCATTGCGTATCAGCGCACCGGGCAGCAACCGTGTTTCCGTCAGCACCTGAAAGCCGTTGCAGACCCCAAGCACATAGCCGCCACGCCCGGCATGGTTCACGATGGCCCGGCTGATCGGGGATTGCGCGGCGATGGCGCCGCAGCGCAGGTAGTCGCCGAAGGAAAATCCCCCCGGCACGGCGACCAGATCGACGCCCGCGGGCAGGGCCGCATCCTTGTGCCAGACCATGGTGACATCCGCACCGGCGGCGCGCAACGCCACCGCCATGTCGCGGTCGCAGTTCGATCCGGGAAAGACGATGACGGCAGCTTTCATCCCGACCACTCCGCTTGAGTCCGCGCATGGCCACTGCCATAGACGCGATCGCGGCCAAGGCCAAGCACCCGATCACGGCAGGCCGCCCGGCCCTGCTTCAGGCGGCGAAATCCGTGATCACCGCAACACCCGGCGGCATCGGGGCGTTGAAGGCGGCAAGCTCGCGGCCGACATCCGACAAGGCCACTTCCCGGGCGATCAGGGGCGAAAAGTCGATGGCCGCACTCTCGATGAAGGACAGAAGGGAGGGGTAACGCCAGCTCGGCATGCCGCGTGTGCCGTAAAGGGCCAGATTGCCCATGTAGACGGCGTTCATGTTGATCTCCATCCGCGCGGTATGGCCGACGGGCATCCCCACCTGCACATGCCGGCCCAGCGGACGCAGGCATTCGATGCTGGCATTCGTCGTCTGCGTGATCCCCAGCGCCTCGACGCTGACATGCGCGCCGCCACCGGTGATGTCGCGGATTTCGGCGGCGGTGGCGCCCTCCCTTGCGTCCACCGCCGCCTCGGCCCCAAGGCTCAGCGCAAGCGCGAGCTTCTCGGGAACCACGTCCACGGCCACGACCCTGGCGCCCAGCGCCCGGCCGAGGATCAACGCGGACAAACCCACACCGCCCGTGCCATGCACGGCCAGCCACTCCCCCGCCCTCAGCGCGGCCCGCCCGGTCAGGGCGTGCCATGCCGTCGTCACCCTGCACCCCAGACCGGCCGCCACCGCAGGAGGCAGGCTGTCGGGCAAGGGTGCCAGATTGTGATCGAACGGCACAGCGACATATTCAGCAAAGGCACCGGGCTCTGTAAAGCCCGGCAGGCGCTGGTCGGGACAGGTATTGCTCTCGCCCGACTGGCAGGCGGGACAGGAGCCGCAGGACAGGATGAAGGGGGCGATCAGCCGCGCGCCCACGGCATGGCGGGCAAGCGGCCCGGCCTCGACCACCTCGCCGCAGTATTCATGCCCGCCGATCTGGCCGGGTTTCACGCGCGGATGCTCGCCCGTCCAGCCGTGCCAGTCGGACCGGCAGATGCCACAGGCCAGCACGCGCAGCACGACCCCGTCGGGCGGGCAGGCGGGGACGGGAATATCCTCGATGACAGGCGGGGTGTTATAGGCGTGCAGGACCGCCGCGCGCATCGGTCAGGCGATCTCGATGCGGTAGGATTCGATCACCGTGTTGGCCAGCAGACGCTCGCACATCTCGGTGACTTCGGCCCGGGCGGCCTCGGGGTCGCTGCGGTCAAGGTCCAGCTCGATCACCTTGCCCTGTCGGACCGCCCCGATCCCCTTGAACCCCAGCGCCCCGAGCGCATGGCGGACGGCCTCGCCCTGCGGATCGAGGACGCCCTGTTTCAGCATCACATGCACCACGGCCTTCAAGGGCGCTTCTCCTGCATCTTCGCTTTGGTGAAAATACTCAAATCCGGCGTCAGTTGATCAGCGTGGGCTTCGGCCGATGCGTCACGTTCGACGGCAGAACCCCAAGCCGCCGGGCCACCTCGGTATAGGCATCGGCCAGACTGCCAAGATCGCGCCGGAACACATCCTTGTCCAGTTTGCGACCCGTCTCGATATCCCACAGCCGGCACGAGTCGGGGCTGATCTCGTCGGCCACGACAAGACGGTGGAAATCGCCGTCCCAGATGCGGCCGATCTCGATCTTGAAATCAACAAGCCGGATGCCGACGGCCAGCATCACGCCCGACATGAAATCGTTCACCCGCAGCGCGAGTGCCACGATATCGTCAAGGTCCTGCTGGCTGGCCCAGCCGAAGGCCACGACATATTCCTCGGGAACCAGCGGATCGTTCAGCTTGTCGTCCTTGTAGCAGAACTCGACGATGGGGCGGGGCAGTTGCGTGCCCTCCTCGATCCCCAGCCGGGTCGACATCGACCCCGCGGCATAATTGCGCACTATCACCTCGAGCGGGATGATCTCGACCTGGCGGATCAGCTGCTCGCGCATGTTCAGGCGACGGATGAAATGCGTTGGCACGCCGATCTGGCCCAGGCCGGTCATGAAGAATTCCGAAAGGCGGTTGTTCAGGACCCCCTTGCCGTCGATCACATCCTTCTTGGCGCCGTTTCCTGCCGTGGCATCGTCCTTGAAGTATTGCACCAGCGTTCCGGGCTCGGGACCCTCGTAAAGGATCTTGGCCTTCCCCTCGTAGATCTTCTTGCGACGTGGTGCCATGGGCGCTCCTGGTCCTGTCCGGGGTCGCGCCGCCGGGCCGGGGGCGGTCTCAAGCGACTTTGGATCGCTCTTACGCGATGCCCCCCTTGCGGGCAAGCCACCCCAAGTTCATATGGAAAGCACCCGAGACAACCCCCGAGATCATCCCGGAGCCCCGAACCATGACCACTTTCGACGACCGCAAGGACTCCTTCGAACGGAAGTTCGCCCATGACGCCGAGTTGCAGTTCAAGGTCGACGCCCGGCGAAACAAGCTTCTGGGACTCTGGGCCGCGGGCCTCATGGGCAAGTCCGGCGAGGAGGCCACCAGTTACGCCCTTGACGTGGTCCGCGCGAATTTCGCCGAACCGGGCGACGAGGACGTGTTTCGCAAGGTCGCGGGCGATCTGGGCGATCTGGCCGACGAACCCACCATCCGCGTGCGTATGTCGGCCCTTATGATCGAGGCCAGGAACCAGATCATGTCCGAGGTCTGAGACCTCGACCCGACCCCACCAGCCGAGCCCGTCCCCCGGCGCGCCCACCAGCCGAGCCCGTCCACCGCCGCATTCCGCTTCCCCTGCGAGGTCCAGATGTCCGACGCCCTCTCCCGCCTGCTCGAGACCCGCGACTGGCTTCTGGCCGACGGGGCCACCGGGACCAACCTGTTCAACATGGGGCTGATGTCGGGCGATGCGCCGGAGCTTTGGAACGAGGAACACCCCGACCGGATCCGCACCCTGTATCGTGGTGCGGTCGAGGCCGGCAGCGACCTGTTCCTGACCAATACCTTTGGTGGCAATGCAAGCCGGCTCAAGCTGCATGGGGCCGAGGGGCGGGTGCTCGAGCTCAACCGCATTGCCGCCGAGATCGGGCGCGAGGTGGCCGATACGGCCGGACGGCCCGTGATCGTAGCGGGCTCGGTCGGGCCGACGGGCGAGATCATGGAGCCGATGGGCAGCCTCACCCATGCGCGCGCCGTCGAGATGTTCCACGAACAGGCCGAAGGGCTGAAGGCGGGCGGGGCCGATGTGCTCTGGGTCGAGACGATTTCGGCCAGCGAGGAATACCGCGCCGCGGCCGAGGCCTTTGCCCTGGCCGACATGTCCTGGTGCGGCACGATGAGCTTCGACACATCGGGGCGCACGATGATGGGCGTGACCTCGGCCGACATGGTCAAGATGGTGCGCAAGCTGCCCAACCAGCCTATCGGCTATGGCGCGAATTGCGGCGTGGGGGCGTCGGATCTGTTGCGCACGGTGCTGGGCTTTGCCGCCGCGGGGGCGGAACTGCCACTGATCGCCAAGGGCAATGCGGGTATCCCGAAGTATCAGGACGGCGCCATCGTCTATGACGGAACGCCGCCCCTGATGGCGGATTATGCGGTGCTGGCGCGGGATGCCGGCGCCACGATCATCGGCGGCTGCTGCGGGACGATGCCCGAGCACCTGCGCGCGATGCGAAAGGCGCTGGAAGAGACGCCGCGCGGCGATCGTCCGACGCTCGAGGCGATCGCGGCGCGGCTGGGTGCCTTTTCCTCGACCTCGGACGGGACGGATGACGCAGGCCCCGCCGCGCGGGAGCGGACGGGTCGCCGCCGCCGGAACTGACGCTCTCTGAATTTGCAAAATTCAGAGCCGGAATTCGCACGAATTCCGGGGCGAATTCTGCAACAGAATTCGCGCCCTACCCTCGCGGCGTGCTGATCGTCCCGCCGCCCACGGCGGCACTGACGCCGGTCGTCCCCGGGCAGGAGGTGGGCAGACCCCGTGCAACCCGCACCGCCAGATGACCGAAGGCCTGCGCCTCGAGCATGTCGCCATCCAGCCCCACATCCTCGACCGGCGTGACCGGGCAATCCACCGCAGCCGCGAGCATCGCCATCAGGGTCGCATTGTGCCGCCCCCCCCCGGTGACCAGCATCCGTGCTGGGGGCCGGGGGCAATGCTCCATGCCCCGCATCACCGCCGCCGCCACGCAGGCAAGAAGCGTGGCCGCCGCGTCTTCATCCGCCAGACCGGTGACCGCATCCGACAGCCCCGCGAAATCCCCCCGGTCCAGCGACTTGGGCGGCATCCTGAAGAACCACGGATGGGCCAGAAATCCCTCGAGCACCCCTTCATCCACCGTGCCCGTCGCGGCAAGCCGTCCGCCTTCGTCCCGCGCCTGACTGCGTCGCGCCAGCATCAGATCGTCGAGCGGTGCATTCGCAGGCCCCGTGTCGAAGGCCACAAGCGCGCCCGGCAGCTCGGGCCGGCCTTGCGCAGGATTGACCCAGGTGAGGTTCCCGACGCCACCAAGATTGAGAAAGGTCATGGGTGCTTCGATCCTGGCCCATTTCGCGAGGGCGAAATGATAGAAAGGTGCAAGTGGCGCACCTTGCCCGCCCAGCCGCACATCGGTGCTGCGAAAGTCCCAGGCGACCGGCACAGAGAGTCGTTCGGCCAGCCAAGCCCCATCGCCCGCCTGCAGCGTCCCCCGTCTGCGCGGGTCATGGGCAAGCGTTTGGCCATGAAACCCCACCATGTCGACCGGCCCCGCGCTGGCGATCAGATCCGCCAGGACCTCGGCATGGGCCTCTTCGACCACACGCGCGGCCGCCGCGACCGCAGCGCCCTCCCACTGGCCAAGGGCCGCGCGCAGCACCGATCGTTCCGCGTCGGAATAGGGCCGGTAGGCGCTTGGCCCGAATCCCGCGATCCGTTCGCCATCGGTTTCGATCACCGCCGCATCGACCCCGTCGAGCGAGGTGCCCGACATCGTCCCCGCGACCCGCACCATCCCCGCCTGCAACATCCGCTTTCCCTTGGAAACCACGCGCCCTATAGACGGCCCGACCCCGGAAGACAGGCCTCGAGGCAGGACGTCCATGACCTATCACCCCAAATCCGATTTCATGGCAACCATCATGGCGCGCGGCTTCCTTGCCGATTGCACCGATTACCAGGCGCTGGACGAGGCTTTCGTCCACGGCGTGGTGCCTGCCTATATCGGCTATGACGCGACGGCGAAATCGCTGCATGTGGGGCATCTTCTCAACATCATGCTGCTGCGCTGGCTCCAGAAGCTGGGCGGCAAGCCGATCACCCTGATGGGCGGCGGCACGACCAAGGTGGGCGATCCGTCCTTTCGCGCCGAGGAACGCCCGCTGCTGTCGCCGGAGGCGATCGACGGCAACATCGCCAACATGAGCCGCGTTTTCTCGCGTTACCTGAGCTATGGCGACGGCCCCCGGGATGCGCTGATGCTCAACAATGCCGAATGGCTGGACGGTCTGAATTACCTCGATTTCCTGCGCGACATCGGGCGGCATTTCAGCGTCAACCGGATGCTGTCCTTCGAAAGCGTCAAGTCACGGCTGGACCGGGAACAATCCCTGTCCTTCCTCGAATTCAACTACATGATCCTTCAGGCCTATGACTTCCTTGAGCTCAACCGGCGTTACGGCTGCCTGTTGCAGATGGGCGGGTCGGACCAGTGGGGCAATATCGTCAACGGGATCGACCT
>JAFIEN010000080.1 GCA_020832515.1 Rubellimicrobium sp.
GCGATTTCGGCGAGGTCGAACAGCTTCAGGTCTCGACCAAGGGCCCGGGGGATTTCGTCAGCCGCGCTGACCGGCAGGCCGAGAAGTCCATCCGCGAGGCTCTGATGGAGGCCCGCCCCTCCTACGGGTTCGTCGGCGAGGAGGACGGCGAGATTGCGGGTGAGGATCCGACCCGGCGCTGGATCGTCGATCCGCTGGACGGGACCACGAATTTCCTGCACGGGCTGCCGCATTGGGCGGTGTCGATCGCGCTCGAGCACAAGGGGGCGGTGGTTGCCGGGGTGATCTACGATCCCGTCAAGGACGAGATGTTCTATGCCGAGAAAGGGCAGGGCGCCTTCATGAACGAACGTCGTCTGCGCGTCTCGGCCCGCAGCCGGATGATCGAGTCGATCTTTGCCACCGGCATCCCCTTCGCCGGGCGCCCGAGCCTGCCATCCTCACTGCAGCAGATCGCCCGGCTGATGCCGGAATGCGCGGGTCTCAGGCGGTTCGGGGCGGCGGCGCTCGACATGGCCTATGTCGCGGCCGGGCGTTATGAGGGCTATTGGGAGGCCGATATCAACGCATGGGACATCGCCGCCGGCATGATCATCGTGACCGAGGCAGGCGGGTTCGTGGGCCCCATGCGCGCAGGTGGCGATCCGCTTGACGGGGCAGGTATCATCGCCGCCAACACCGAGATATTCGAGCGCTTCGCCAGCATCATCCGCGGCGGGTGACGCAGGGTGGCGGTGTGTCGGGATCCGCCCGGGTTCCGCCCCACCGACCGCCCCACCGACCGCCGGGCCGGCAAGGCCGGGTCGCTTGCTCATCTGCGCCGCGGCACCACCGGCACGTTCGACCGCGACAGCCGCCCGTATTGCGCATCCGGATGGGGCGGATGCCCGGCGGTCTTTAGCCAATAGGCCGTCCCGCCCCGCCTGATCCAGAACGGCACCATCATGCACATGCCGATCACGAACCCGCCTGCATGCGCCCAGTAGGCAACCCCGCCCTCCAGCGGATCGGCCCCGATCCCGTTGACCAGCTGCAGCCCGAACCACAGCCCCAGCATGATCCAGGCCGGCATCGGGATGATCCGGATGAACACGATCAGGAAGACGAAGACATCGACCCGCGCCCGCGGATACATCAGCAGATAGGCCCCCATCACCCCCGCAATCGCCCCCGAGGCACCGATCACCGGGATCGGTGACCACGGCTCGTAGGTCCATTGCGCGACCGAAGCCCCGGCCCCCGCGATCAGGTAGAAGAGCAGAAAGCCGACATGGCCCAGCTCTTCTTCCAGATTGTCCCCGAAGATCCACAGAAACAGCATGTTGCCCGCCAGATGCAGGACATCGCCATGCAGGAAGATCGAGGTCATGAGCCCCGGCAGCCCTTCGCCGTTCGACAGTTTGGCCGGGATCATCGCGAAGCGGGTGTAGAACTCGAGCAGCTCGCGGTCGGTCTGGACCGTGACCATCACGAACAGATGGATCACGACGTTGATCGCGATCAGCGCATAGGTGACATAGGGCACCTTGGTCGAAGGATTGTGGTCACGGATCGGAAACATGGCCTGACCCTGTGCCAAGCCATCTTGACGGTCAAGAGCCGCCGTTCCGGCACCCATACGCAAGGCACCACGCTGATGCGATGACACCACCCTGCGGCTGTCAGGACGGCGCTTGCGGCAGGCAGGCGCGCCGGTCGCACAGGGGCGATGAAACCCTTCCCCGTCGGGGTCGGACGCCCTGACCCAGGCCGGGCGTCAACCAGCCCTTTCAGCATGAAGTGTAAATTTTGCTTTACACTTTTCGCGCAAGATTGCAGATTGTATGCGATGGTGGGCAGAGTCGACGAGACCGGCTCTGAAACAAGACTGCAGCGACGGGCACCTTGGGGTCGATGCGCTGCTTGCGCCCCGCGATTGCAGGCGGTGGCACTGCTGAGACGATCGGCGCAGCGCACCGGTCCATCGCCAGCGGCCCCTCTGCAAGGCAGGGTGACCTTCCATCGCGAGAATGACCGCCGGTTGCGTGCGGGGAGGGTGGAGCCGTTCGCGTCGCTGCGACCCGGCACTCCCGCCTTGCATGCATGCCAGAGTTCGAGAGGTTCCAGATGGACGCGTCCAGCCCTGATCATCCGATGAGCGACACGCTCTCCGGCCTGAGCACGATGAACTACCTCAGCGAGGCGGGCACGGATCTGACGGAGGCAACAAACGTGCTGGCCCTCGTCCGCGCCGCCCGCGCCGCAAATGCAGCGGTCGGCGTGACGGGTGCCATCGCCTGCGACGGCCAGCGCATCCGTCAATGGATCGAAGGGCCGCGGTCAGAGGTTCAGGGGCTTTGGGACCGGATCCGCAGTGACCCGCGACACCGGATCACCTGGGTCGATCCCGCCCGCACGATCACCGAGCGGCGGTTTCCCGGATCGCCCATGCAGCTTGCCCTGTCGCCCGATGCGCTGTTGCGCTGCGCCGCCGACGGCGATGACGATCTCAGGCCGCTGCCCGGGCGCCATGTTGCGGTCCGCCATCTCACGCGTCGCGATTGCACCAGTTGCACCTGCGCGGGCAGTTGCCTGAACGGCCCCTGTGCGGCCGGCAATCCCGACATCATCCGCCTGGACGAAGTCTATCGCGCGCGCCGCACGGCCCAGACCTCGGCCAAGGTGGCGACCCTGCTGGAGCGTCTGGCCTGCAGTGCCTCTGCACCCGTGAGCACCTCTGTGGGCACCCCTGTGGGCGCCCCCGTTGGCGCCCCTGTGGAGGCCCCATTGCCCGCGCCCTCGCCCGCCGTCATCGCGGCGGCGCTGGTCGATCTGTCGGTCGGCGAGGCAGCCGATCTGGTGGCGCAGGTGCTGGACCGGCTGCAGGCGGACTGGCTTTCGGACCGGCTGAACCTGATGCAGCGCGGCATGGCGCTGGCGATTCTGCAGGGCGGCCTGCGGCGCAGTCTGGATCTGTGCGAAGGCCCGGTCACCATCGGTGCCGCGCAGATCTGCCTCTTGCCCGGCACGCCGGACTGCCAGGGCGTGATCGCCAAGACCGCACTTCTGCGCGATGCCGGCTGGTCGGTGCAGCAGATCCTGCCCGAAACGATCGAAGAGGCCTGCCACGCGCTTGCCGAACGTCAGGCCGATGTCGTCATCCTTGCCGGGTCGCGCAGTCAGAGGCGCGATTGCGAGGTCGAGATGATTCTCGAGATCATGCCGACCCTTCGCCGCCGTTCGGACGTGCCCGTGATCATCGGCGGCAAGCTTGCCGAGGATGACCCGGAACTGGCACGGGCCTTGGGTGCGGTGGCGGCCTGCTCAAGGTTGTCCGACCTGCCTTGGCTGGTGGAAGGCTTTGCCGAACGACGCACGCCGCGCGATTTGGTGCGCAGCCAGACCACGGCGCAGGAGCGGCGGATGGCCGACCAGATCCTGTCGACGCTGACATCGACCGTCGGCATGGCCGCGTCCCGTCACGCCGCGGGCGGGCATGGCGCGGCAAACGTTCTGCCGTTCCGACGCTGACGGCCCGCCTGTGCAGGCCGCCACCTGCCGTCTCCGGCCTCAGCCCCGAAGCTGCGCCCCCCGGACCATCGCCTCGTCCACCTCGATCCCCAGCCCCGGCCCTTGCGGCTCATGCACGAACCCGTCCGTATGCCAGACGGGGCGGTCCACCAGATCGCGCTGCGCCGGGCCATAGATCGGCTGCAGTTCCAGCACATGGCAGGCGGGCGAGGCCCAGCTGAGCGCCTGGCTGGCCGCACCCACGATCGCGGTCGAGAAGTTGTGCGCATTGGCCTGCCGCCGGTAGCGGTGGCAGATCTCGGCCGCGCGGCGGAAGCCGGTGATCCCCTCGACCCGGCCGGGATCGAGGCCGATCACATCGACCGTGCCCGTGGCCACGATCCGCTCAACCCCGCGCGCGTTCCATTCCCGCTCACCATATGCAATCCGCACGCCGGTCGCCGCCCGCAGCGCGCGGTAGCCGTCGGGGTCGTCATGGCCCAGAGGTTCCTCAAGCCAGCCGATGCCGATTTCCTCGAACGCCTTGGCGCGGCTGATCGCGGTGGCGATGTCCCAGTGGTTCTTGACGCCAAGATCCACCATCAGCTCCTTGCCTGGCCCCATCGCCTCTTTCACGCTGCGCACGAACTCCATGTCGCGGTCATGGTCAAAGCCCAGATGCGCATCGCCCGCCTTGCCGAAGCCCACCTTCGCCCCATGCAACCCCGTCGCCGTATAGCCCGCGATGTCAGACGCCATCTCGGCAATGTCGCGCTTGGTCCCGTGCAGGCTCGCGATGGCGGGCTGGCGGTCCTTGACCTTGCCGCCCAGAAGATCCAGCACCCGCGTCTCCAGAAGCCGCCCCTTCACATCCCAGAGCGCGATATCGACGCCCGATAGCGCGATCGAGACGAGGCCTACCCCGGTGCCGTACCACCAGCTGTGCGCCTTGATCGTCTCGACGATCCCGTCGATTTCCAGCGCGCTGCGCCCTTCGATCATCGGCCGCCAGCCTTCGATCAGGCAGGCCACGGCGCGGCTGGCCTCGGGGAAATAGGTGCAGGCCTCGCCCCAGCCCACCAGCCCGCCCTCGACCGTGATCTTCACGAGGCAGACCGACCGGGTGCGGTTGTGGTCCACCGGTTCGGGATAGGCCACGGGGATGGCCTCGATGGTGCGGATGATCGCGTCCTTGCGCATGGGGCTATTCCTTCGGGCTGGCGAGGTAGTCGTGCAGCACGGTCCCGGCCACCAGCGTGAACCGTCCCCGCCAGAAGAAGCCGTCCAGCATCTCGCGCACGGGCAGGCGGTGAACGGGGGCCTGCGCATTGGGGCGCAGTTCCACCGTGCAGGGGCCGCGCCAGCATTCGGTGATCGTGACATCCGACAGGCTGCGCGAGGTCAGCTGCCGGATCGCGGGCGTGCCGTCGATATGGTCCACCGCCTTGAGGTTGATATTGGTGGCAAAGGGAAAGATCTCGGCCAGTTCGCCGATATCCGCCCGGCTCTGCTTGTAGGGCAGGGTGCCGGTCAACACCTCGATCCCGTTGCGCTCGAGCGTGCCGACGATCAGGTCGCCGCGGAAGTCGATCTTCGGGAACCCCAGTTTCTTGGGCTGACCATGCGCCTCGCGCCCATGGGCCACGCCGATATCCGAGGACAGGAACAGATAGGGCGAATAGCTGCCGACCGCGACGCCCGGCAGTTCGACCCCCACCATGACATTGCATTCCGAATAGGGGCCCAACCATTCGGTGTCGTTCATCCGGTAGACATGCGCCATGACCGCATCGCCCGTGGGCACCAGCGGTTCGGGCAGAAGCGCTTCGATCGCCGCGCGGTCGGTGCGCCAGACCAGCGTCAGCACCTCCACATCGTGGAAGGTGAAGGGGAAGGGCGGCACCATCGGTGCATCGAGCGGGGTCGAGAAGCCGCCCTTGACGATATCCTCGATCCGGGTCTTCCAGGCCATGCGTTACACCCGCTCCGGTTTGCCCGAGGCGAAGGAGCGGTACATCGCATCCAGCACCTCGATCGCGCGCATCCCCACGGTGCCGTCGGCCTCGATTTCGGACGGATCGCAGGTGCCGAGGCTGATCTTCGCCAGCCGGTCGATGGGCTTCACGGCCTCGTACTGGCCCGCATCGGGGGCGAGGTCGAGCACCACATCGTCGCCGTCCATCCGGCGCAGCTCCATCCGTGTTCGCTCCATGTCGAGGATCAGGCAGCCTTCGGTGCCGAAGATCCGAACGTCCATCTGATAACTGCAATGCTTGGGCACCAGCGCGCTGCCCGAGAGGCTGGCCCTTGCGCCGCCTTCAAAGGTGATGACGGCGGCATTGGTCAGATCGACGCCTGCCGCCGATTTGGTGTCGAGCCCATAGACCTCGGCGGGTTTCAGATCGGCGAGGCGGAAGAGCAGGCCCAGTGCATGGCTCGTCTGCCCCCAGCCATAGCCGCCTGCCTGCGCCGGATCGGCCCAGGTGGATTTCTGCGGCTGGAACATGTGCTCCTTCGTCTCGGACAGGCCCTCACCGCCGAAGAGGTCATAGGTAAAGGTCGCCATGTGGCAAAGGATGTGGCGGATCTCTCCGATCCGGCCGGCGCGGCAGAGCTTCGCCGCTTCGGTGGCGAAGTCCTTGTAGTTCCAGCCATAGGGGATGACGATCTGCTTGCCCCGTTCTGCCGCCAGCGCCACCAGTTCGCGCGCATCCGCGGCACTCGTCGTCATCGGCTTGTCGATCAGGACATGGGCGCCCGCGTCCAGCGCGGCCTTGGCATGTTCGTGATGCGCCACATGGGGCGAGGTGATGACGACGGCGTCGGGCTTTTCCGCCGCCAGCATCTCGCGGTAGTCGGTATAGCCCTTCGGGCCGGGATGGGCCTCGAGGATGCGGTCCAGCGCCGCCCGGTCGCGGCGGTTGACGGCGACCAGGTCGATATCGGGATGGTCGAGCATCGCGGGCACATAGACCTGCACCCCCCACCAGCCCGCCCCGATCAGCGCGATGCGTGCCTTTGCCATGATCCGCCCCTCAGTCCTGATGGAACATGAGCGGCAGCAGATAGGGGAACTTCGTTGCCGGATCGGTGTCGATCACCATGATCGGCGCCATCCATTCGCCCCAGCGCTTGTTGGCCTCGGATTTCCCCATCGCCTCGATCGCGGCCGGCAGGTCGTCGCATTCGAAATAGCCAAACAGCGTCAGGCCGTGGCGGAAGATGTTGTAATTGCGGATACCGGCGGCGCGCAGGTCGCGGGTCATCTCGGGCCAGATCTCGTCATGGCGCTTCTTGTATTCGTCCTCGTAACCGGGGCGCACCCCCAGAACCCATGCGTAATTCGCCATTGTCCGTTCCTCCACTTCAGGTTTCGCCAAGCCAGCCGCGCACCAGATCGCGCATCTTCACCGTCTCGGTCAGCACATCGTCGTAAAGCGTGTTCATATAGCCCTGATGGACATATTCGATGGAGAGCCACCCGTCGTAGCCCGCATCGCGCAAGCTGCCGAGGAAGGCCGGGAAGTTGATCGTCCCTTCGCCCATCTTCGCCTGCAGGGCCCCCATCCGGGCCTGCCGCAGATGGATGTGGCCCGCATGGGGGCAGAGCGCCTCGATCTCGTCCTGCCGGTGTCCCAGCGCGGTGAAATGGGCAGGGTCGAGCGTGAGTTTCAGGCCCGGGACGGCCTCGATCATCTCGGCGGCCATTTCGGGCGTCTCGATCAGGCTGTGGACATGGGGTTCGATCGTGACGGTGACGCCTGCCTGCTGCCCGGCGGCGACCAGCGGCCTCAAGGCCTCGGCTGAGGCGGCAAAGGCCTCGGCGCGGGTCTGTCCGGGGTTCACGAGGCCGGGCAGGATGAACAGGCTGGGGATGCCGGCGGCGCGGCAGAAGGCCAGCGCCTTGTCGAAATCGGCAGGGTTCCCCGGCGCGGGACGGGGCAGGGCGAGGTTGCGGTCGGCAAGGTCCGCGCCGAAGAGGTAGTAGAGGTTCGACAGAGGCAGACCGGCGGCTGCGGCCACCTCCTCGGCATAGGCTTCGGGCGCGGTGAGCAGGCGGACGCGATCAAGCGCCGCGCGGTAGAAGAGGCCGATGTCGATCCCCTCAAGGCCCAAGGTGCGGGCGATGCCGCCGGCCTCGGACAGGGTGAGTTCGGGGAAGGACCATGAGGTGACAGACAGCTTCATGCGGAGGCTCCGTCCGTTGCGCCCGCATCAAGGGCGCGGCGCGTGGTGGCATAGACCTGTTGCATATGGGCCTGTCCTGCGGCGCGGGCAGCCTCGGGATCACGGGCACGAAGCGCGGCAAGGATCAGGCGGTGATCCTCGATCGAACGGGCCTGCGCATGGCCGCGCTCGGCCGAGGCGCGGCGGAACTCGATCCCCAGAACGTTGAGGCTATGGGCCGCGCGGGCGAGGAAGGGGTTTTCCGAGACCTCGGCCAGACGGGCATGGAAACGGGAATCGGCCGCCATATAGGCGTCCACATCCTCGATCACTTCGAGCTGGTCCTCGATCATCGCCTCAAGACCGTCGCAGAGCGCGGGATCGGCCCGTGCAGCGGCAAGGGCGCAGATCTCGCCCTCGATGAAGCTGCGCGCCTCGTAGAGCTTTTCGATCGAGACGTCGGAGAGCGACAGGAACAGGTAGAAGGGCTTGAGCATGTCGACGGCCTGAAGCGCCGTGACGAAGGCGCCACCGCCGTGGCGGATTTCCAGCACGCCAAGGACGGAAAGCGCCCGCATCGCCTCGCGCAGGCTGGGGCGGCTGACGCCGAAACGCTCGGCCAGATCGCGCTCCGAAGGCAGGCGGTCGCCCGGTTGCAGGCGGCCGGCCTTGATGAAGCCGATGATCTGCTCGACCATTTGGTCGGAGACGGCCGATTTCGGGATCTGCCGGATGTCGCCGTCGCGCAGAATGGCCGGTCCCCCCCTTCGGACCTTGCGTCTGACTTGGCCATGATGGCCGAAGTGGCAAGGTTGTCTGACCACTATCGCTAGACCCGGCGAGGCCCTGCGTCAAGCGGGCGGCTGTGGCCGGGCGGGGCAGGATTTTTGCAAAATCCTGCATGGGGGGCGCTGCCCCCCGTCTCCTGCGGAGACTCCCCCCGGGATATTTTTGAACAAAAGAAGCAGGGGCGGGCGCGAAGGATGGGGCGGCGGGTCAGTCGCGCGAGCGAAGGGCCTGCCAGGCGATCCGACCCAACATCACGGTGACGACCACCGCGATCAGCACGACCGAGATCGCGGCGATCGCCGGGTCGATATTGTCGCGCAGGCCCATCCACATCAGGCGCGGCAAGGTGACGGCCTGCACGGAGGTGATGAAGAGGGTGACGCCGATCTCTTCCCACGACAGGACGAAGGTGAGGAAGAAGGCGGTGAGCAGGCTGAAGCGGATATTGGGCAGGATGACGCGGAAGATGCGGGTGGCGAGGCCAGCTCCCATCGAGCGGGCGGCGAGGTCGATCCGGCGGTCGAGTTGCGAGAGCGCCACGCTGATCAGGACGACGGCGAAGGGGGCCACCATCACCGCATGGGCCACCGCGACGCCGCCCCAGCGGTCGAAGGCGATGACGCTGTTGTAGTTCGAGAGGTTGATGAGGAAGAAATAGAGCGTGAGGGCCGAGACCACGGGCGGGGCCACCATCGGCAGAAGGGCCGCGCCCATCAGGACGCTCGAGAAGCGTGGCTGCAGCATCCAGATCCCGAGGCTGAAGGCGGTGGCGAGCGCTGTGGCCACGCAGGCCGCGACGAGGCCGATCCGGATGGACATCCAGAGGCCTTCGGCCCAGATCGGGTTCTCGATCAGCGCGCGGTAGTGGCGCAGCGACCATTCGCCCGAGGGCACGGACAGGAACCGGTTCGGCGTGAAGCTGACCGGCACCACGGCGATCATCGGCATCATCAGGAAGACCGCGACAAGTGCCGCAAGAATGACGGCAAGGGGCCCGGGGCGCAGGACGGTCATTGGCGTGTGCCACCTGTCAGGCGCAGGAGCAGCGCCATCAGGATGCCGACCGTGACCATCATGATCACGCTGATCGCCGCCCCGAGCCCCCAGTCGGGGCTTTGGAAGATGCGCAGGAAGATCAGCTCGGCCGCCATCACGCTGCGCCCGCCGCCAAGGATCGCCGGGGTGACGAAGAATCCGAGCGCGAAGACGAAGACCAGAAGGGCCGCGCCCAGAACGCCGGTGCGGGTCATCGGCAGGAAGATCTGCCAGAAGATGCGCGTCCGCGACGCCCCCATCCCGCGCGCGGCCATCAGCACGCGTTCGTCGAGGTTGCGCATCGACGTGGCGAGCGGAAAGACGGCGAAAGGGACAAGGAAATGGACCATCCCCACGATCACCCCGAATTCGTTGCGCACCATGGTCAGCGGCTCGGACAGGATGCCCAGCGATTGCGCCCAGGTGTTGATCAGGCCGCGCGTCGACAGAAGCGCAAGCCAGCCGAAGGCGCGCGTCAGGACCGAGATCCAGAAGGGGATCAGGATGAAGAGTTCGAACAGGAGCCGCAGTCCCGGCGCGGCGCGCACCCAGATCAGCGCAAGCACATAGGCGGCCGTGACCGAGATGACCGTCACGATGGCGCAGATGCGGAATGTGCGCCACAGGATGCTGCGGATCAGCGGATCGGTCAGGGCGCGGCCGTATTGGCCAAGGCCCGGTTCAGGCAGCGTCACGCTCCAGCGCAAGACCCCGAGGAACGGCACAAGATAGGCAAGCGTCAAGAGCCCCATCAGGGGCCCCAGAAGCAGGAGGTGGCGCGAGGCATGTGTCATCGGCTGGGTGCCCCCTGCCCGGGGATCGTCCTTCCGGGCAGGGGGCATGTCACGATCAGGCGGTGATCAGGCTGAGGAATTCGTCAAGCGCTGCCGAATAGTTCTCTTCGTACCAGCTCATGTCGAGCGGCACCTGCACCGCGAAATTCGCCGGATCCACCGGGTTCAGCATCGCGTCCTCGGGCGAGAGAAGCGCGTCTGCCGCCGGGTTGGCCGGTCCCTGGGCCATCATCTCGAACATGACGAGCTGGCGTTCGGGATCCTGGGCGAAGGCGATGAAATCCATCGCCGCTGCGGCACCGCCGGGGTTGCCCTTGACCACGCCCATCGCACCGGGCGCAAGAAGGCCTTCGTTCCAGGTCCAGCCGATGTCGCCGGCCGAATCCTCTTCGATGATCTTGGCCCGCGTCGACCAGATCAGCGCCATCGACGCCTCGCCGTTCATGAGCACCGACTGGCTTTCCGCCCCGCCGCCCCAGAACGAGACGATATTGGGCATCAACCCGGCAATCTTGGCATGCGCACGGGGGATGTCGAGCGGGTAGAGATCTTCCTTCGCCACGCCGTCGGCCAGCAGGGCGGCCTCCCACATGCCGGCACCCCAGCGATACATCGACCGCATGCCGGGGAAGTTTTCGGTGTCGAAGAAATCCGCCATCGTGGTGGGCGGGTTGTCCCCGTAGCGGGTCCGGTCATAGGCAAGGATGTAGCTGTAGAAATAGCTTGATGCCGAGAAGGGCCAGCCAAAGCCCTCGCGCATCTTGCCACGATCGACGACGTCATAGTCGATCAGTTCCATCTGGCCCGCCTTGCCCAGCGTCTCGGCCGAGAAGGGATCCACGTCGACGATATCCCAGGCCGGGTTGCCGCTTTCGACCTGCGCCGCGATGGCGCCTTCGGTCGGGCCCGAGCCATCCTGCCGCACGCGGATGCCGGTCGCCTCCTGGAAGGCCTGGCCATAGGCCGCGTCGTAAGACGGGCCCGCATCGCCGCCCCAGTTGACGAAAACCAGTTCGCCCGCCTGCGCCTGCGCCTGACCCGCGCTCAGGCCAATCGCGCTGGTGCCCGCCAGCATCGACATGCCCAGCGTGAAGTCGCGGCGCGAGATCTGGCCGCGGGCAAGCTTCATCTTCAGGATCTCGATACAGTCTTTCTGGAATGGTCCGTTCATCTTCGTCTCCCTGTGTGATTGGTCTTGATGGTGTCGGTTCCGCCTGTTCCCGGACCTATAACCTGAAACCGCGCGCGCTGTCCCAGGTTGCCCAGACCTCGGACCCCGGGGTCAGGCTTTGGGGCACGTCTGCGGTCGGCAGGCGCAGGATCAGGGACAGGCCGCCGCGCGTTGTCAGTGCAAGCCGGGTTTCGGCGCCCTGATAGGTGAGGTCGTCCAGATGCGCGGGCAAGGCGTTGCCGGTCACGGGTTCGCTGGTCGCAAGGCCCATGTATTCGGGACGCAGCGCCAGCGGGCCGGTGCCGGGGGTCACGATGGCAACGGCGCGGCCTTCAACCTGTGGACGACCGGCTTGAAGATCGACAGGCAATATGTTGATATCGCCAAGAAATTCAGCCACGAAGCGATTGGCCGGCGCGTCATAGACCTCGCGCGGGGGGGCGATCTGCTGAAGCCGGCCCTTTTCGAAGATCGCCACGCGCGACGAGAGCGCCAGTGCCTCGCTCTGGTCATGGGTGACGAAGACGAAGGTCGTGCCAAGCTCGCGGTGAAGGCGGCGCACCTCGTCCTGCATCTGGCCGCGCAGGTTCTTGTCGAGCGCCGAAAATGGTTCGTCCAGCAGCAGGACAGGCGGCTCGTAGGCCAGGGCGCGGGCCAGGGCCACGCGCTGTTGCTGGCCGCCCGAAAGGCCCGAGGGGCGCTTGTGGCCATGTCCGCCCAGGCCCATCAGCTCGATCATGGCGGCGACGCGGGCGCGGATGTCTGCGGCGGAGCGTCTCTGCACCTTCAGCGGAAAGGCGATGTTCTCTTCGGCCGTCATGTGGGGGAACAATGCGTAGCCCTGAAACACCATCCCGAAGCCGCGTGTCTCGGGCGGGGTGGCGGTCAGGTCGCGCCCGTCCAGCAGAAGCTGGCCCGAGGTCGGGGCCTCGAATCCCGCCAGAAGCGTGAGGAACGTCGTCTTGCCCGAACCCGAAGGACCAAGCAGCGTCAGGAATTCGCCACGGCCGATGGTGAAGCTGACATCGCTCAGTGCGGCGAAATTCCCGAACATCTTGCCGATGCCCCGGGCCTCGATCTCGGCCGCTTGCGTCACGCGTTCGTTCCCTTTCTGCGCCCAAGGATCCCTCCCCGCCAGCCTAGGGAGGGGGCATGCCCTATGGCAAACGAAAGTTTTTCGCCCGCTTGGCAAACGGAATTTGCCAAGGCCTGCATTTTCGCCCCATGCCTAGACATTGGGCAGTTCCGAGCGCAGCCAGCCACGAAAAGCCGCGACCGCCGGATTGCCGGCCTTTTCCGGCGGCACGATCAAATAATACGACCGGGCCGAGCGGACCGACAGGTCGAAGGGTCGCACCAATTGCCCGCTCCCCATCGCGTCATGGCAGATGAATTCGTCGCCCATCGCCACGCCCTGCGCGCCAAGAGCGGCGGCATAGACAAGGTTCATGTCGGAAAACCGGATGCCCATGCGCGCGCGTTCGGGGTTCAGGCCCGCAAGGCGGAAGCAGGCTTCCCAATCCTCGTGATCGGACAGGTGCAGAAGCGTGATCCGCTCAAGCGCCTCGGGCGCGTCAAGCCCGTCGAGGCGGTTGATCAGGACCGGGCTGCAGAGCGGGGTGAAATCCACCTCCTTGAGCAGTTCCACCTCCATCCCGGGCGTGTCGCCGTGTCCGAAGGCGATGAAGACATCCACATCGGGGTTGCTCACATCGTCGAGGCGGCGCGGAGTGACGATCGAAAGCGCCACATCCGGAAAGGCCGCGCTGAATTCGCCCAGCTTCCCGCAAAGCCAGCTTGAGGCGAAACCTGGCGTGCTGCTGACGGTCAGGGTGCCCGTGACGCCCCGCGCCGCATTGCGCGCGGCCGAACCCGCCACCAGCGACAGCGCCCGGCGCACGTCCTGCGCATAGGCCAGGCCCTGCGGGGTCAGTTCCACGCGCGTGCCCACGCGGTTGAGAAGGCGAAAGCCAAGGTCACGCTCAAGAAGGCGCAGCTGATGGCTGACGGCGCTGCGCGTCAGATGCAGCTCGTCCGCAGCCTGCCAGACCGTGCCCTGCCGGGCAAAGCTTTCAAGGGCGCGCAGGGCCTGGGTCGAGGGAATGCGGCTCATGGCGGGCAGGATAGGGCAGGGCGGGGGGGCTTGTCATCTATTGGTGAATGGGATTTGCCGATTGCGGGAAAAGGTTTCACTTCGTCGCGGTCAGGGGCGGGTGTAGCCATAGGGGAATGCAACCCGAAGGAGGCTTGCCCTGCTCGCGCCCGCCCTCACCCCCGCGCAACAGACCGCCCGAGCCGTGATCGCGGCCCGGATGCCGGACCTGTCGGACTGGTGCGCGACGATCTTCGATTTCGGCGAAACGGCATGGCGCGAGTATCGCTCGGCCGAATGGTATGTGGCGCGGCTGCGGGCCGAGGGGTTCTCGGTCGAGGAAGGCTCGGGCGGGATGCCGACGGCCTTTTGCGCGGACTGGTCGAATGGCGAGGGGCCGGTGATCGGCATGTATGCCGAATATGACGGCATCCCCGGCAATTGTCAGGCGGCAACCACCCGGCGCGAACCCCGCGCGGGATTGGGCTATCAGGCGGGCGGGCATACCGATCCGCATTCGGGCCTTGGCATGGCCGGTCTGGGCGGCCTTCTGGCCACCAAGGCCGCGATGGAGACACACGGCATCCCGGGCGGGTTGCGCTTCACCGGAGAGCCTGCGGAAAAGGTGCGCGGATCGAAGCCGATCCATGCCGCGAAGGGCTATTATGACGGGCTGGCCGCGATCCTGTCGTTCCATCCGTTCTAC
>JAFIEN010000081.1 GCA_020832515.1 Rubellimicrobium sp.
GGCTTAAATGGCCCTTTTTCCGCCACCCTGGACCCGGCGATGCGCCCTTGAAGCCAGGACCGGTCAGGCCAGCCAGGCCACCGCAGGACGGGGGCATCGAGACACGCCTGCACCCGAGCCTTCGCAAGGCAGGATCCGGGGCGTCCGACCGGCCCGACTTGATCAGAACGTCTGGTCCACGCGCAGATGGGTATGGCTGTGCGGCTCGTCATCCGGGCCATGTGCATGGTGCAGCGTCTCGACCGTGACCGGGGTCAGCGCGACCGCGCCATGGCGCACGCCGCGTTCCACGAACAGGCCGCGGGCATAGTCGTCCACCCGTCCCACGGTGGTCCGCAGCACAGCGATATCCAGCGTCTCGCGGTGGTTCACCGGCAGGCTGGCGCTGAAGACGATTTCGTCATGGCGATCCATCCGCCCTTCGCGCAGGCGGCGCGACAAGCCGGGCATCGTCTGATCCACCGAACAGGTGATCACGCCCATGCAACCGGACGAGGGTTCCTCCACCGGCAGCGCGTTCAGGCCGCGGCGCACCAGATCGCGGATCGCCTCCGAGCGGTTGGCGACGCCCGCCCGGCCGATGTGGCGGTCGATCTCGGCGGCGAGTTCGGGGTCGATCGTGATGGTGGTGCGGATCATCTGGGCCTCCGGACGGCGGGATGCCCATAGTCTAGGCCCGCGCGGGGCAGGGGGTCCAGTCTGTCGCAAGGCCTTTGCGCGGCACGCAATGGCCGGGGGCCGCGGTCGCTCCGGACCCCGGCCCCCCTCACGCAGGGACGCGAATGTCAGCCCTGCTTCGCCAGAGCGGCCTCGAAGGCGGCAAGCTCGTCCTTGGGAATGGGCACAAGGTGCTTGCCTTCCGGGAAGGCACCCGTCTCGACATCGGCGATGAACTCGCGGAAGGCCGCCACCCGCTCCTGTTGCAGCCGGTCGTATTCGGCCGCGAAGTTGCGATAGACCTTGGAATGGCGCGGGATATGTCCCTTGTGATCGCCAAGAAGGTCACAGGTGAACAGGTATTGCGCATCGCAGCCTGCGCCCGCGCCCATCGACCACAGCAGAAGGTCAAGCCGCGCGCTGATCGCGCTGGACACCTCTGCCGGGACCACCTCGCTCTCGACCGCGAAGGCGCCTGCCTCCTGATAGGCGCGGCATTCCTCGTAAAGCCGGATCGCCTGGTCCGCGGTCTTGCCCACGGCACGGAAGCCACCGGTCCAGGTTGCCCGGCTGGGCACCAGCCCGACATGGCCCACGATCGGGATATGCTCGCGCGCGGCATGTTCCACGGTGGCAAGGCTGCCCGAGCAATAGACGGCATCCGCCCCCTTGCTCATCATCTCGCAGCAGAAGCGGAGGTAATCGTCTTTCGTGCCCGCCTCGAGATGGGTCTGCCCGGTCATCGAAAACAGCGTCGGCGCCACCTTGCGATAGTCGGGATGGGTGACCAGTTCGGGCGGGAGAGAGACGATGTCGATCCCCGCCTCTTGGGCCGCGGCGGCCTCGTCCAGCGTGACCACGCGCAGCATGGTCTTCTGCCCCTTGCCCTTGGCGGCGCGCAGGTCGGAGACGGTGGGAAGTTTGCGCATCTTGACGTGCCTTTCAGCGGGTGACGAAGAGGTTGTGGAATTCGTCCCGATAGGGCTTGGCTGTGGTCGGCAGCTCGCGCCGGAGGTAGTATTCCGGCTCCTTGAGCTGCTGCTTCACCGCCCTGTACATCTCCTTGTAGCCCTCGAGGACCGACGGGTTCGGCGGCGGATAGTCGTCCTTCACCAGCTCGTGCAGGCGGGGCAGGGCGTGGTAGGGCACCATCGGGAACATGTGGTGTTCGATGTGGTAGTTCATGTTCCAGTAGATCCAGCGGCTGATCGGGTTCATGTAGACCGTGCGCGAATTCAGCCGGTGGTCGATCACGTTGTCGGCCAGCCCGCCGTGCTGCAACAGGCCGGTCATGACCATGTGCCAGCAGCCGTAGATGCGGGGACCACCGATCAACAGAAACGGAATGGCCGAGGCCCAGCCCTGACCCGTCGCCAGCATGATCAGCGTGGCGATGGCGGCGATGCCATAGATCACCATATGCATCCGGGCCGCGTTGATGGCCTTGTCCCGCTCGCTTTCGGGGATGTAGTCCTTTTCGTCATCCGAGAGGTTGCCCGCGGCATGACGTGCGATGATGCGGAACGACTCGATCGCATCGCGCACCCCGAAGAAGGCGAGGATCAGCCGAAAGACCGCCGGCGGGCGCATGAATGAAATCTCGGGATCGCGGCCGACGATATAGGTGTCGGTATGGTGGCGCGCATGGCTCCATCGCCAGGCGACGGGGTTCCGGATCACCTGGAACGAGGCGATGTTGTAGACCACGTCGTTCATCCAGCCGGTGCGGAAGGCTGTCCCGTGGCCGCATTCGTGCCAGCGCGAGTCGCAGGCCGAGCCATACATCACGCCATAGGCCAGCCAGAAGGGCACGGCCAGCCAGCTGCCCCAGAAATAGATGCCGCCCGCGGCGAAGATCACATGGGCTGCGATCCAGATCGCCGTATCGCGCAGGGCGGGGCCGTCGGTGCGCTGCATCAGCTCCTTCATCACCTTGCGGGGGATGTCGGTGTGATACCATTCGGCCGCAGCCAGCCCGATCTCCTGCGCATAGCGTGACGACGGCCCGGTCAGGCTGTAGTCGCGCGCGGGCGGCGGGTCGGCTGCCGCTGTGTCGGGGACGGGGATGTCAGTCATGGTCGCGGTCATCGCAGGTCCTTTCTCACATTTCGCTCCAACCGAGTGAGAGCGTCATTGTCATCGTCTCGCCGTCATGCAGCGGGATCAGGCCGGGCCGGTCGGGCAGGTTGTGGGCATCCACGGGATGCAACACCGGCTCGGCGCAGAAGAAGGGGGCGTCGGCGCCCGGAGAGTAGAGCAGAAGCGTGGACATGCCCAGCGCCGTCAGCGTGACACGATGCCCCGGTTCCTCGATTGTCATCGTCCCGTCCCAGCCCGACAGCGCGTTGTTGACAAAGCGCGGCGGCAAGGGCGCGGGCTGGGCGAAGAGCAGGTCGGCGGGGGCGTTTACGGGCGCGCGGGTGGTGGGCAGGTGCGCATGATCCTCGGGCCAGAAGCCTGTGGCGTGAAACTGCAGCCGCGTCCGGGCATAGCGCGGAAACCATGGATGAAACCCGCCGCCATAGGGCAGGGGTTGCTGGCCGCGATGGGTGACCGACACCGTGCAGCCAAAGCCGTCCGGGGACAGGGCGTAGTCCACCACCGCCTCGTAGCGATAGGGGCCGATCCCGCCGTCGCGCAGGCGCAGGCGGGCGGCCGTGTCGTTTGTGCCTTCGACGACCCATGGCTTCTGGAAGGCGTCACCATGGATCGGGAAGGCCTCGCCCTCGAGGTTGCGGGGCAGTTCGTGCAGGCGCCCGCCGAAGGCGAAGGGCTGCGAGATGCGGTTCGAGAACGGGACAAGCAGGTTCATTCCCTGCGCAAACGGGCTTGACGGATCGCGTCCATCCCCCTGTGACAGGATCGCACGGCCGCCCGAGACAAGCGACACCACGCCCGCGCCGACATCCGGGTCGATCACCGCCTCGCTATGGCCCGCGACCAGCCTCAGCATCACCTGCCCCCCTCCATCACCAGCCCCCGTCCACGCCGATATCCTGGCCCGAGATCAACCGCGCGCCGTCGGTGCACAGAAACAGGCCAAGCGCCGCGATATCCACCGCCTCGATCCGCTTCTTGACCGACTGATGGGTCAGGATGAAATCGTTGTATTCCTGAAGCCGGTCGCCATAGACCCGGTTCTCGGTCCCCGACAGGACCGCGCCGGGCGCGATGGCGTTGACGGTGATCCCGTGCGGCCCCAGTTCGCGCGCCAGCCCCTTGGTCAGCCCGTGCAGCGCGGCCTTGGAGGCGACATAGGGCACATAGCCGTCCCATTGCCCGTTCATCGTGATCGAGGTCAGGTTGACGATCCGCCCCCAGCCTTGCGCCTTCATATGCGGCGTGCAGACGCGCGAGAGGATGAAGCAGGCGCTGGAATTGATGCGGATCTGGTCCTCGTATTCGGCGATCGAAAAGGTCTCGTGCGGCTGGTTGATGATCCAGGCGGCGTTGTTGATCAGGATGTCGACCGGGTTTTCCGTCACGAAATGGCCGACCCCGTCCTCGATCCCGGCCAGATCGTTCAGGTCCGCGCCAAGGAAGCCATGCCCGGCCAGCGGCTCGGACCCCGGCCGGTCAAGCACGGTCACGCGCACGCCCGCCCCGGCCAAAGCCTCGACGATGGCCTGGCCGATGGTGCCAAGCCCCCCGGTGACCAGCGCATGTTTCCCCGGCGGAACCGTCAGCATCACAACTTCTCGCTCACTTCCTCGATACTCGTCTCGTTGGCGCGCTTGTCCAGCACGACCTCGCCCAACGCCATCGCGACGATCCGGTCGCAGCAGGCAAAGACGTGGTGCAGGTTGTGGCTGATGAAGATGGCGGTGACGCCCTGTTCCTTCAGCCCCTGGACAAAGCCGATCACCTTGGCCGTTTCCTTGACCGACAGGTGGTTCGTGGGTTCGTCCAGGATCATGACCTTGGACTTGAAATGCATCGCCCGCGCGATGGCCACCCCCTGCCGCTGGCCGCCCGACAATTCGCCCACCAGCGCATCGGGCGAACGCAGGTGCAGGTCGACATCGGCGATGGCCTGCACGCTTTCCTCGCGCATTTTCGCCTCGTCCAGCCAGCCGATGCCGCCGATCGAGAATTTCACCGGCTCGCGCCCGATGAACATGTTGCGCGCGATGGTCATGATCGGAACCATGGAGTTGTACTGGTAGATCGTCTCGATCCCCAGTGCCATCGCGTCCTTGGGATTGCTGATCTGGACCGGTTGCCCCTCGACGATGATCTCGCCCTCGTCCTGCTGGTGCAGGCCGGACAGGATGTTGATCAGCGTCGATTTCCCGGCGCCGTTGTCACCGACAAGGCCCAGCGCCTCGCCGCGCTGCACGTCCAGCGTCACGCCCTTGAGGGCATGGACCCCGGAATACCACTTGTGCAGGTTCTTGACCTGAATGATGGGTTTGCTCATTTGTCGACACTCACCTTCATCGCCCGTCCCTTCTTGCGCAGCCATGCATTGCCGACGACGGCAAAGATCGTCAGCGCGCCGATGGCGAAGCGGAACCAGTTCGCGTCGATCTGGCTCAGCACCATGCCGTTGTCGATCAGCCGGATCAGCGTCGCCCCGATCACGCCACCGAGGATCGAGCCGACCCCGCCCATCAGCGAAGTGCCCCCGATCACCGCGGCCGCGACGGCCTGAAGCTCCATCCCCTCACCCGTCGAGGGCAGGAAGGAATTGAGGCGCATCGACTGGATCATACCCGCAAAGCCCGCCAGCACCGACGAGATCATGAAGCAGACCACCTTCACCCGCCCGGTTGGAATCCCCATCGCCTTGGCCGCCGGAAGAAACCCCCCGGTCGCGCGGACCCAGTTGCCGAAGTTGGTCTTGCCCAGAAGCAGGCCGATGATGATGGCAATACCCAGAAACCACAGGACCGAGGCGCGGATCAGGTTGCCGTCGTCGATGAAGCCCACGAACAGCCTGCTCGGGATCTCGCCCGGCCGGATGCGCGGCGGAAAGCCCCCGGAGACGACCACGGTCAGCGACCGCGCCATGAACATCATCCCCAATGTCGTGATGAACGACGGGATGTCATAGCGGATCGTGATGATTCCGTTGACGAAGCCGATCACGATGCACACGCCAAGACCAACCGCCATCGCGGCCCAGAAAGGCCAGCCGCCCACCACCAGGACCGCCATCGTCATCGGCATCAGCGCGAAGACCGACCCGACCGAAAGGTCGAACTCCCCCGAGATCATCAGCAGGGTCACGCCCACAGCCACCAGCGCCGTCTCCGGCAGAAGGCCCAGGATACCGCGCAAGTTGTTGACGCTCAGGAACACGCCGTCCGAGCGGATCTGGAACACGATGACCAGCGTGAGTAGCAGAAGCGCTCCGGCCAGTTCGGGCTTCTGCAGGGCAAGTTTGACAAGGCGGCGCATGCAGGATCGGTCCTTTCATGGGTATGACCGGCACGGGGCTCGCCCCCGTGCCGGTCCGGTTCGTGTCGGGTGCGCTCAGCGCAGTCCGGCTTCGGACAGGTCGCGCACCGCGGGCACGTCCTCGGGATAGACCAGCGCCTCGCCGGTGTTCACATCGACCGGCGACAGGCCGGCACGCGCGCCCAGATAGACCATCATCACCGGCAGGAAGCCCTGCATGAAGGGCTGCTGGTCAACCTGCACCTGGATGTAGCCGGCCTCCATCTCGTCCAGCACGACGGGAACAAGGGCGAAGCCGCCCAGAAGCACCTCGCCCGGGGCCACGCCCCGGTCACGCAGCACGCCCGCGACGCCGGCATGCCAGAAGCCGGTGTCGAAATAGGCCGTGGTCTGCGGATTGGCGTTCAGATAGGCGCCGACGCGATCGGCCACGATGGCCAGGTCAAGGCCCGAATCGATCCGCTCGTAGCTGACCTCGCGGTCGGGATTGGCGGCGATGAAATCATCCATGAAGTTGGTGATCCCCAGCGCCCGCTGCTCCGACCAGTTCTGGCCGGGGCCCGAGACACCCACCAGCACATGGATCGGCCCTTCTTCGGGGAAGTTCTCGGACTGCGCCCGCGCCAGGCCATAGCCCGCCGGAATGAAGCCCTGCCCGACGAAGGCCTGCCGCGCATTGCCCGCAGCCCCTTCCAGATCGTCCACATTGACCGAGATCACCGTGACCCCGGCTTCGCGTGCGCGGGCGATGATGTCGTCGAAGGCCTCGTCATCGACGATCGAGGTCAGCAGCGCATCGGGGCTGCGCGCAAGGGCCGCTTCCATGTTCGCCGCCTGCTCGGGGATCGAGCCGTCGGTCTGCACGAAGACCATCTGGCAATTCGCCCCGATCATCTCGCAGGCTTCCTGATAGCCAAGCTGCACCGCCTGCCAGAAGGTGTTGGCCGGCCCGGAATGGATCGTGAAGACGATCTCGAGCGGATCCTGCGCGGCAGCCTGCGAACCGACAGCCAGTGCGGCCGCGGCGGTCATCGTTCTGAGAAACTTCATGTCTGGGTCCTCCCCTTGGGTTTTGTTCCGTCCTGTCAGATACTTCCCGCATCGGAACGCCTGCGGGTAACCGTAAACGCGCGGTCAAGGTCGGGATGAAGCTCCATCCCCAGCCCCGGACCGGGCGGAACCGTGATGCGCCCGTCCGAAACCTCGGGCAGGGCGGTGACCAGATCGCGATACCAGGTGCGGTAGAAGGCCCGCACGCTTTCCTGAATCAGTGCATTTGGCGCATTCAGCGACAGATGGGTCGAAGCTGCAAGCACAACCGGCCCGGTGCAATCATGTGGTGCAACCGGCAGGTGCCAGGCTTCGGCCATCGCCGCGATCTTGCGCGCTTCCGACAGACCGCCGCACCAGGACAGATCCAGCATCACGACGCCCGCCGCCCCGCTTTCCAGCAGGTCGCGAAAGCCCCAGCGCGTGGCCAGCGTCTCGGACGCACAGACCGGCGCGACTGACGCTTCGGCATAGCGCTTCAGATCCGACAGGCTGTCCATGCGGATCGGATCCTCGTGCCATTCGGTGCCGTAGGGCGCCAATGCGCGGGCGATCTTCATCGCGGGCAGAAGCTGCCAGAGCGAATGGAACTCGATCATGATCTCCATCCGGTCGCCCACCGCGCGGCGGATCTTCTCGACGGGCTCAAGCGCCGTCCGCATCTCCGCCGCGCCGATGGACTGGCCCCGGTTGGCCTCGGCGGCGCGGTCGAAGGGCCAGATCTTCATCGCCGTGATGCCCTCGTCCAGCAGCGACTGGGCCAGCTCGTCCGCATGATGCAGGAACCCGTTCAGATCGTCGTATTGCGCCGATCCCAGACCCCAGTTGGCGCTTTGCTGCCCGGCTTCCTCCTTGATGTAGTCGGTCCCGGCACAGGTGTTGTAGGTGCGGATGCTGTTCCGCGTGAACCCACCCAGAAGCTGAGCGATGGGCTGCCCGGTGGCCTTGCCCCACAGATCCCAGAGCGCGATGTCGAAGGCCGAATTGGCCCGCATCTCGACCCCCGCCGAGCGGAACCCCAGATAGCCCGTCAGATCGGCGGCCAGCGCGTCGATGGCCAGCGCATCGCGCCCGATCACACGCGGGGCGATCCAGTCATGCACCTGCGCCTCGACCGCGCCCGCGCCGAAGAAGGTCTCGCCCAGTCCCCTGGTGCCGTCATCGGCAGTGACCTCGACCCAGATCAGGTTCGGCCGCTCGGCCACGCGCACCGTCTCGATCGCTGCGATCCGCATCAGCCCATCCCCGCCGAAACCAGCGCCCGCACGCTTTCGTCGAAATGCACGGCCATGAGCTCGGCCGCGCGAACAGGGTCGCCCTCGGCCACGGCGGTGGCGATCCCCTCATGCGTGGCGATCATCACCTCCTGCGCCTGAGGCGTCACCCGGCTGCGCCAGCCGATCGGCCATGTCTGCCGCGTGATCCCCTGAAAGGCGCCGACGATCAGCCGGAACAGGGGATTGCGACTCGCCTCGGCCAGCGTCGTGTGAAAGGCCAGATCCGCCTCCATCAGCCGCGCCGGATCGTCCCGCACCGCGCGCATCATTGCGGCCTGCGCAACCAGCACCTCCGCTTCTTGCTCTGTCCGCCGGATCGCGGCAAGGGTTGCGATCCGCGTCTCGATCGTGCGGCGCACGTCATAGACCTGCTGCACGCTGATCTGGTCGGTCTGCACCCCGTGCTCGATCATCAGGCCCATTGCCCCATGGTCGATCTGCGCGACGGTCGCCCGCCGCCCGCCCGACATGTCGATGATGCGCAGGGCAGACAGAGACCGGAACGCCTCGCGCACGACGGTGCGTGACACATTGAGATCCCGCGAGAGGCTGGCTTCCGAGGGCAGCCGGTCGCCGGGCATCAGGTCGTGATCGCGGATATGCCGCGTGATCGCCCCGATGGCCGCACTGACAAGGCCAAGGCTGCCGGTCTCCACCAAATTCCCCCCGCGCGCGCCCCTGAGGCCGCCAAATCCCTCAAAGCTGTATGACAGCTTTCCCCATTGTGGGGGACGCTAGCCCCGGCGCACCGCGGCGTCAAGCGCGATCACCCGCCCGACACTCCCCCCGCGCCTTGCCTCTTTCGTTGCCAAATATCCCGGGGGGAGGCCGCAGGCCGGGGGGCAGAGCCCCCCTGCGCCGGCACGGTCCGCGCGCGACACCGGGCGATGGGTCCGGTGACCCCGGCCAAGCCCGCGCTTGCATTTGCCGGCCCGCCGCGTGAACACTGCCCCACCCAAGGCCGGAGCCCAGACATGACCCTTCTCGACACCGCCCGCACTGCTCGCGACCGGGCCTATGCGCCCTATTCCGGCTTCAAGGTCGGCGCGGCGATCCGTGCGGCCTCCGGCACGGTCTATGCCGGCGTCAATGTCGAGAATGCCGCCTATCCCGAAGGCACCTGCGCCGAGGCCGGGGCCATCGCCGCCATGATCCTGGGCGGCGACACCGAGATCGCCGAGGTCGCGGTCATCGCCGATGCCACTGTCCCGGTTGCGCCCTGTGGCGGCTGTCGGCAGAAGCTGGCCGAATTCGGCACGGCGGATGTGCGCGTCACCATGGCCAACATGAAGGGGGCCGCCCGCGTCATGACGCTGGCCGAGCTCTTGCCCGGGGCCTTCCAGCGGGACCATATGGACGACGCCTGATGGATGCCCCTGTCATGGATGCGCGGGCCCTGATCGCGGCCCTGCGCCGGGGCGAACGCCCGGCACCGGCCGCCGTCCGCGCCTTCGCCGCGGGCCTGGCCTCGGGCGCCGTCAGCGATGCGCAAGCCGGGGCCTTCGCCATGGCCGTCTGCCTGCGGGGCCTGGGCGAGGCAGGCCGGGTGGCCCTGACCGAGGGGATGCGGGATTCGGGCGATGTGCTGACATGGCGGCTGGATGTGCCCGTCCTCGACAAGCACTCGACGGGTGGACTGGGCGATGCCGTCTCCCTGATCCTTGCGCCCGCGCTGGCGGCCTGCGGGGTGGCCGTCCCGATGATCTCGGGTCGCGGCCTTGGCCATACCGGCGGCACGCTCGACAAGATGGAGGCGATCCCGGGGGTCGTGGCGCAGATCCCCGAGGACAGGTTGCGCAAGATCGTGGCCGAGGTGGGCTGCGCTGTCGTCGGCGCCACCGCCCGCATCGCGCCCGCCGACCGCCGCCTCTATGCGATCCGCGACGTGACCGGCACGGTGGAAAGCATCGACCTCATCACCGCCTCGATCCTGTCCAAGAAGCTGGCGGCGGGGCTTGAGGGGCTGGTGCTGGATGTAAAGTGCGGCTCGGGCGCCTTCATGAAGACCGATGACGAGGCCCGCGCCCTGGCCGAGGCGCTGGTCACGACCGCCAACGGCGCGGGCTGCCCGACGGCTGCGCTGATCACCGACATGGACGAACCGCTGTGCCCGGCCCTTGGCAATTCGGTCGAGGTGGGGGTGTGCATGGAGGTGCTGTCCGGCAACCGCCTGGCAGCACCCCGCCTGCATGATCTGACCGTGGCGCTGGGCGGCCGCCTTCTGGCGCTGGCCGGCGGGGCCGAGGGCGAGGGCGAGGAGAAGATCCGCGAAGCCATCGCCAGCGGCGCCGCGATGGAGCGGTTCGCGGCCATGGTCGCGGCCCTTGGCGGCCCCCCTGACATGGCCGAGGACTGGCGCACCCATCTGCCGCAGGCCCCCGTGACCCGCGATGTGATGGCCCCCGAGGCCGGTCACATCGCCGAATTCCGGGGCGAGGCGCTGGGTCTTGCCGTGGTCGCCATGGGCGGCGGGCGGCAGGTCGAGACGGACCGGATCGACCCGGCGGTGGGCCTGACCGACGTTCTGCCGCTTGGCGCAAGGGTCGAGCGCGGCCAGCCCATTGCCCGGGTCCACGCCCGCGACGAGGACAGCGCCGAGGCGACCGCCCGCGCCGTCCTGTCCGCCATCCGCATCGGCGAGGCGCCGCAGATCGGCCCGCTGGTGCGGGGCCGGGTCGGCTGATGGGGCGCGCCTTCCTTGTGGTGATGGATTCGGTGGGCATCGGCGGGGCCCCGGATGCGGCGGCCTTCTTCAACGGCCACCTGCCCGATACCGGCGCGAATACCGTCCTGCATATCGCCGAAAGCGTGGGCCTGTCGGTGCCCACGCTTGATGCGCTGGGCCTTGGCGCGGCGCTGCAACTGGCCTGTGGCACCCGCGCCCCCGGCCTTACCGCCGCGCCCACCGGGGCATGGGGGGCCGCGACCGAAGTGTCGCGCGGCAAGGACACGCCCTCGGGCCATTGGGAACTGGCCGGTGTACCCGTGCCCTGGGACTGGACCACCTTTCCCGACACGGACCCCGCCTTTCCCGACGATCTGGCGGTCGAGGTCTGTCTTGCCGCCGGCACCGGGGGGATCCTCGGCAACCGCCATGCCTCGGGCACGGTGATCCTTGAAGAAGAGGGCACACGGCACATCAAGACCGGCTGGCCGATCTGCTACACCTCGGCCGATTCGGTTTTCCAGATCGCCGCGCATGAAGAGGTCTTCGGCCTCGACCGCCTCTTGAAGCTCTGCGAGGACGTGGCCCCCCGGCTTCACGCCATGAAGGTGGGCCGGGTCATCGCGCGGCCTTTCACCGGCACGCCCGAGTCCGGCTTCACCCGCACCGCGAACCGGCACGACTATGCCATCGCGCCGCCTGCGCCCACCTTGTGCGACTGGGTGCAGGGCGCGGGCCGCGCGGTGCATGCGGTGGGCAAGATCGGGGACATCTTCTCGATGCGGGGGATCACCGATGTCGCCAAGGGCAGCGATGCGGCGCTGATGGGGCATCTGGCCAAGCTGATCGACACCGCCGAAGACGGCAGCCTGACTTTCGCCAATTTCGTGGAATTCGACAGCCTTTTCGGACACCGGCGCGATGCTGCGGGCTATGCGCGCCACCTTGAATGGTTCGACGCAGCACTTGCCGCCCTGATCCCCCGCCTTCGGGATGGTGACCTTCTGGTCGTCACCGCCGATCACGGCAACGATCCCACTTGGCCCGGCACCGACCATACCCGCGAACGGGTGCCGGTCCTGTGCCACGGCCTTGGCCCCCGCGCCTTGGGCCAGCTTGCCTTCGCCGATGTGGCGGCCAGCATCGCCGCGCATCTGGGCGTCCACTCCCACGGCCCCGGACGGAGTTTCCTGTGACATTCCAGAGCCTTCCCAAGATCGAACTGCACCTTCACCTCGAAGGGGGTGCCCCGCCCGCCTTCATCGCGGGGCTGGCGCGGGAAAAGCGCATCGACCTGTCGGGCATCTTCGACGCGCAGGGCAACTACACCTACCGCGATTTCGACCATTTCCTGAAGGTCTACGAGGCCGCCTGCACCACCCTGCAAACCCCCGAGGATTTCCGCCGCCTGACCCTTGCCGTGCTTGAGGAAAGCGCTGCAAACGGCGTGGTTTACAGCGAAACCTTCCTCTCACCCGATTTCTGCGGCGGTGGCGATCTTGCCGCATGGCGCGACTACCTTGCCGCCATTCAGGATGCGGCGGAGGAGGCAGAGCGGACCATGGGCATCACCCTGCGCGGCATCGTCACCTGCATCCGCCACTTCGGCCCCGAACAGGCCAAAACCGCGGCGATGTGTGCAGCGGAAACGAGGGGCGATTTCATCACCGGCTTCGGCATGGCGGGCGCGGAAAAGGTCGGCCGCCCAAAGGATTACGCCTACAGCTTCGACATGGCGCGCGAGGCGGGCCTGCGCATCACCTGTCATGCCGGCGAATGGGGCGGGCCCGATATGGTGGCCGACACGATCCGCGATCTGGCCCCTGAACGGATCGGCCACGGCGTGAATGCGATCCATGACCTTGCGCTGGTGGACCGCATCGCAGAAGCCGGGATCGTGCTCGAGGTCTGCCCCGGATCGAACGTGTTCCTTGGCGCGACCGGGGGCTGGCGCGATCATCCCATCGCCGAACTTCACCGGCGCGGGGTCAAGGTCACCGTCTCGACCGACGATCCGCCGTTCTTCGGCACGACCATGTCGACGGAATACGAAATGCTGCACCGCGCCTTCGACTGGGACGAGGGGATGTTCCGCGACCTGAACACTGTGGCGCTGGACGCCGCCTTCTGCGATGCCGCCACCAGGGACCGGATCGCCAAGCTGCTGGAGGCCTGAATGACCGACCACCTGACCATCGTCACCCATCCGCTTGTGCAGCACAAGCTGTCGCTCATGCGCGCGAAGGACACGCCGACACCCGCCTTCCGCCAGCTCCTGCGCGAGATCAGCCTGCTGCTGGCCTATGAGATCACACGCGAACTGCCGATGACGACCCGGCCGATCGACACGCCGCTCTGCCCGATGGATGCCCCGGTTCTGGCGGGGCGCAAACTGGCGCTGGTGTCGATCCTGCGGGCGGGCAACGGGCTTCTGGACGGGATGCTCGACCTTCTGCCCGAGGCGCGGGTGGGCTTTGTCGGCCTTTACCGTGACCCCGAGACGCTGCGCCCGGTGCAATACTACTGCAAACTGCCCGAAGACCTTGGCGAGCGTGTGACCATCGTCGTCGATCCGATGCTGGCCACCGGCAATTCCTCGGCAGCGGCGATAGATCTGCTGAAGGCGGCAGGGGCGCGGGACATTCGATTCATGTGCCTTCTTGCCGCCCCCGAAGGTGTCGCCCGGATGCATGAGGCCCATGCCGATGTGCTGATCGTGACGGCTGCGCTGGACGATCACCTCAATGATCACGGCTATATCGTGCCGGGACTAGGGGATGCGGGCGACCGGATGTACGGCACAAAATAGGGTAAATCGAACCGCACAATCCCTTTACAGCCGCGGCATTGTCGGGCAGGTTCGAACAATAACCTGCGGGGGTAGTGATGTTCAACAAGCGCTTCATCGCGGCGGCGGTGATCTGTATGTCTGTGTCGGGTCCGGCGGCTTTCGCTCAGGGTTCGGGTCCGGCCGAGACGCCTCCGGCCAGTTTCGCGGGCAATCAGTATATCGACAGCCGGGGCTGCGCCTTCGTGCGGGCGGGGATGTCGGGCAATGTTGTCTGGGTGCCCCGAATCGGCAGCGATCGCCG
>JAFIEN010000082.1 GCA_020832515.1 Rubellimicrobium sp.
GATCGACCGTCCACTGGTTGATCGGAGAGTCCGGGATCGGCACGGCCTGGCCGCGCGGCCCGCCCCCGCGCAAGCCCGGCCGCCGCGGCCGGGGTGGGCGAGCGGGCCGGGTCAAGGGGGGCCAGCCGGCCCGCGCGGGCCGTGGGGGGGGTCGCCCGGATCGGTCAGGCGCTTGCGGCCCTGCCCCCGTCAGGAGGCGTCATTCAAGCGGCGCAATGAAGACATACCCCTCGCCGTGCGAGGTCGCGAGGATGCGCGGCAGCCGGGGATCGTCGCGCAGCTTGGCGCGCAGGCGGCGGACGATCACGTCGACGGTGCGGACCTCGCCCGCAGCGCCCCTGTGGGGCATGACCGCCGACAGCCGCTCGCGGTCCAGCACCAGCCCGGGATTGCCCACGAAGGCTCGCAGCACCTCGTATTCGGCGCGGGTCAGCGGGATCGTCTCACCGGCGTCATCCGCGATCTGGCGGGTGACCAGATCGAAGCTGAACCCCTCGAATCGCACCACCCGGCGCGACTGGTGCCGTTGCGCTCCGGTCCGGCGCAGGAGGTTCTTGACCCTGGCCGCCAGCTCGCGCCGGTTGAAGGGCGTGCAGACATAGTCATCCGCCCCGATCTCAAGCCCCACGATCCGGTCCACGTCATCGGTGCGCCCGGTCAGCAGGATGATCCCGATCTCGGAACGCGCGCGTTGTTCGCGCGTGATCTCGAGCCCGTCCTTGCCCGACAGGTTGATGTCCACGATCAGCAGGTCGGCCGGATCCTCTTCCATCAGCGCTTCGGCCGGTTCGGCGCGGTCACAGGCGCTGACACGGTAGCCGAACCCTTCAAGATAGGCGGCAAGCGCTGCCCGGGTGACGGGTTCGTCCTCGATCAGGACGATATGCGCTTTCTGCCAAGACATGGTCATCCCTTGCACCCTTTCCCTGCGGCCCGGCTGCACGGACGCATGAAGGCTTGGCATATTTCCTCTCCGTTAACATCTTTTCATAGAAAACGCGATCATGTTCACATCAAGTCTCTGACCTGTTCACAGCCCATGCCTAACCTTTGACTATGGACCGGAGCAAATCCGGCCGAAGCCAAGGGCCTGCCGATCCCCGGTGGGCGCGCGACAGGGTCAGAAAACATGCAAAGACACGCAAAGCTGCTGATTGGTGCGGCAGCCGTCGCATTGACGGCGGCACAGGGCCACGCACAGGATTCGTCCGATCCGATCATCATCCCCACGCACAACTGGTCCAGCCAGATCGTGATGAGCCATGTCGTCGGCAACATCTTCGAAGACATGGGTATGTCCGTCGAATTCATTTCGGCTGACAGCCAGGCCGTCTACGAGGCGATCCGTCTGGGCGATGTGACGCTGGGCCTCGAGGTCTGGGAAGGCGCTTTCGGCGCATCGTTCAGCGCCGCGCTGGAAAAGGGCGGTATCCTTGACGTGGCCACCCATGACGCCATCACCCGCGAGGACTGGTGGTATCCGATGTGGACGAAGGAGGCCTGCCCGGGCCTGCCCGACTGGGAGGCGCTGAACGCCTGCGCCGAGATCTTCGCCACGCCCGAGACAGGCGACCGTGGCCGGTTCCTTGGCGGGCCGGTGGACTGGCTCAAGAACGACCAGCAGCGCGTCGACGCGCTGGGCATGAACTTCACCGTGGTCAACGCAGGCTCGGCCGCCGCCCTCTGGGCCGAACTGGCCGCCGCCGAACGCGATTCCACGCCGATCGTGCTGTTCAACTGGACGCCGAACTTCGCCGAAGCCGTCTGGCCGGGCGAATTCGTCGAATTCCCTGCATGGGAAGAAGGTTGCGACAAGGATCCTGCCCTCGGGCCGAACCCCGACGCCACCTATGACTGCGGCAACCCCGCCGACGGCTATCTCAAGATCGCGGCCTGGGACGGCATGCCCGAGAAGTGGCCGACGGCCTTTGCCGTGCTCGAGCGGATCAACTTCAGCAATCCCCAGATCGCCGAGATGGCAAAGCTGGTCGATATCGACGGGCTGGACCCCGAGGATGCGGCACTCGCCTGGCTCGAGGCGAACGAGGACACCTGGCGCCCCTGGGTCGAGTGATCCCTCCCCACCCCAGAACCGACACAAGCCCCCCGGACCGGCATGGCCCGGGGGGCCGACCGAAAGGACGCCCCTTGGCCCAGCCCGCCATTTCCTGCCGCAATGTCTGGAAGGTCTTCGGACCCGATCCCGCCGCCCATGTCGCCGCATTGTCAGCGGGCGGATCGGGTGCTGCGGGCCATGTCGTGGCCGTGCGCGACGTGACGCTGGATGTGACGCGGGGCGAGATGCTGGTCGTGATGGGCCTGTCGGGGTCCGGAAAGTCCACGCTGGTGCGCTGCCTCTCGCGCCTGATCGAGACGACTGCAGGTGCCATCGACATCGACGGGGTCGAGATCGGCAGCCTGACCGAGGCCAGCCTGATCGCGCTCCGCCGCGAGAAGATGGGGATGGTGTTTCAGTCCTTTGGCCTTCTGCCGCACCGCACCGTGCTTCAGAATGTGGCCTTCCCGCTTGAAATGCGCGGCATGGACCGGATGGCCCGCACCGCCCGCGCGCGCGAGGTGCTGGAACTGGTGGGTCTGCGCAGCCGCGAGGATTACTTCCCGCGCGAATTGTCGGGCGGCCAGCAGCAGCGTGTGGGCATCGCCCGGTCGCTGGCGATCGAGCCCGACATCTGGTTTCTGGACGAGCCCTTCTCGGCGCTCGATCCGCTGATCCGGCGCGAGATGCAGGACGAATTCCTGCGGCTCAAGAAGCAGATGGACCGCACCATCGTCTTCATCACCCATGACTTCGACGAGGCGCTGCGCCTTGCCGACCGCATCGCCATCATGAAGGACGGGGCCATCGTGCAATGCGACTCGCCCGACCGGATCGTTCTGGCGCCTGCCTCGGATTATGTCGCCAAGTTCACCGCCGGGGTGGACCGGTCGCGCGTCGTCCATGTCGGCACCTTCGCCATGCCCCTGCCGCCCGACGCGCCCCCCGAGGGCAGCCCGCTGCCCGCGGGGGCGACGCTGCGCGAGATTGCCCGCAGCCTTGTCGCCGATCCCCGACCGACGATCCCGGTGGCCGACACGTCCGGCAGGCTGGTCGGCGCGCTGGATCGCAACGCGGCCCTCGACCTCGTGCTCGAGGCGCGCCCGGCATGACAGACAGCGCGGCCACCGACACCGCCGTTGTGCGCAGCACGACCGAGAAAGGCCCGAGGGTCTGGCAGGGGCTGCTGATCGCGGCGGTCCTGCTGGCCGTGGGTCAGGCCCTTCTGCCCCCCGGCCTGATCCGCCCGCCGGACTGGGCTATCCTGCCCTTTGCCGACTGGATCAACGCGGCCTTCTACTATGCCCAGAACGAGCTTGGCCTGATGCAGGTCACGCGCGCCTTTGCCGGCGGCGTCGAATGGAGCCTCGATGTGACGGGGAACCTGCTTTACGGGCGCAACCGCTGGCCCCGGATCGGCCCGATCCCGTGGTCGACCGTCGCCGTGACGGCGGGGATGCTGGGCTATGCGCTGGGCGGCTGGCGGCTGGCCGCACTGGCCGGGGGCACCTTCGTCTGGATCGCCGTGATGGGCCAGTGGCGCTGGTCGATGGAGACCTTCTCGGTCATCGTGGTCGCGGCCCCCGTCTCGGTCTTCATCGGGCTGTGCATGGGGACGCTGGCGTGGCGGTCGAAAACCGCCGAGCGGATCATCAACCCGATCCTGAACATCGCGCAATCGCTGCCGCATTTCGCCTACATGATCCCGGTCGTGGTCTTCATCGGGCTGGGGCCCAAGGCGGGCGCGGTGGTGACGATCATCTTCTCGGTCCCGCCGATGATCCGCATGACGCTTCTGGGCCTGCGCAAGGTGCCCGAAGAGGTGGTCGAGGCGGGTAAGATGTCGGGGGCGACGCGCTGGCAACTGCTGACCCGCGTGCGCCTGCCCACCGCCCGGACCGAGATCCTGATCGGCGTGAACCAGGTCATCATGCAATGCCTTGCGATGGTGGTGCTGGCCTCGTTCATCGGGATGCCGGGCCTTGGGCAGCGCCTTTTGCAACTGCTGCAGGCGCTGCGCATCGGCCCTTCGGTCGAGATCGGGATCACCATCGTCCTTCTAGCGGTCACGCTCGACCGGCTGTCGCGCGCCTGGGCGATGCGCCAGCCCGCCCATCCCGAACCCGGCGAAAGCTGGGCCAGCCGCAACCGGCTCTGGCTGATCTGGGCAGGGCTTGTCGCCGCCGCCTTCGGCCTGGCCCAGCTCGTGCCCTATTTCCACGAGGACGAGCGCAGCCAGGCCCTGTCCATCGCCCCGCCGATCGACGCGGGCGTGAACTGGTTCATCGGTTTCGTCTCTCCGGTGACGGACTGGATCCGGCGGGTTCTGGTCGTCTGGGTGCTGATCCCCTTCCGCGACGCGATCCTCTGGCTGCCCTACACCACGGTCCTGGCCGCCGTCGCGGCGCTGGGCTGGGCGGTGGGCGGCTGGCGCTCGGCGCTGGTCTGTGTGGGCTTCATCCTGCCCATCGCGCTTTCGGGCTGGTGGGACCGGGCGATGATCACTGTCTACACGGTGCTGGCCGCCGTGACGCTGGCCGGGATCATCGGCTTTCCGCTGGGCATCTGGGGTGCGGGCACCGGGCGCAGGGCGGCCGTCGTTCGGCTGGTCTGCGAAACGATGCAGACCTTCCCCAGATTCATCTATATGATCCCGGTGGTGATGCTGTTCGGCGTCTCGGATGTGGCGGTGCTGGCGGCGGTCATGGTCTTCGCCACAGTGCCCATCGTGCGCTACACGATCGAGGGGCTGGACTCGGTTCCGCCCGAAACGGTCGAGGCCGCCGAGATGAGCGGGGCCACCCGGCGACAGGTGCTGGGGAACGTGCGGCTGCCGCTGGCGATGCCGACGATCCTTGTAGGCTTCAACCAGTCGATCATGTTCGCGCTGTTCATGGTGATCATCGCGGCCTTCATCGGCACCCAGGACCTTGGACAGGAAATGCAGCGTGCGCTGTCGGCCACCGATGTGGGCAAGGGGCTGGTGCTTGGACTTGCGGTGGCCTTCCTCGGGCTGATGGCCGATCACCTGCTGATGCGCTGGGCCGAACGGCTGAGGCAGGCCCAGCGGCTTTGAAAGCGGTCCGAGCACGTACCGAGTAACCGGATTACGAAGTGACAGGAGGTGCGGCCGGGTTTGGTGCGTCCATGTACGGTCAGGAGGGTGGCCAGCAGGAAGGGCAAGAGTACCCCGAGATGTCCTTCGCGCAGCAGCACCTCTCCCCCGCCCGGCGACATGGCCGCTGAGCGGCCCCTGTGCGGGGGCCTGGAGGTTGCGACCGGCCACCATCTCATCTGGAACCCGACGGCCTGGCGGATGCTGTCGCCAAAACCTTCGAACCCGGTGCGCGCCGCCACCTCGCCGAAGGCCGGGACGCGCGCGTCCTGCCAGCAGTAGCCGGCGCGGACCGCAATCTTGCCGCGCAGCTCGTCCTGTGCGCTGAACAGCGTCGCGCCGCCACATCGACCGTCGCCTCGGGAAAGCCCTCGCGGATCACGTCGAACCCGGTCTCGATCAGGTTGGCCTGCATCCCGCCCGCGCCTGCGCTGCCCTCGGAACCGGCGGTGACACCCGGCCGGATCCGGCGGCTTTCGACCTCCTCGGGCGTGCCGCGGACGCCGCAATTGTCGATGACCGTCTTGGCGCGCCTTCGACAATGCGGCAGGATGACGGGCGGCAATCGCGCCACCCCGGTTCATGCACGCCCATATGGAGATGCCCCGCATGCAGCCTTCGCCCGAGTGTCAGGCCCATTCGCTTGGTACCGGCTGCACGATTGCGGCCCAGCTGATCCGTCGTTTGCCCGAGGATCCGGCCCTGGCGCGCTATCATCATTTTCACCCCGCAGCAGAAGTCCTGTGGTTCCGTCGTGCCGAGGCAGTCATGCACACGCGGGGCCTGTCCTGTCGCACGGGGACCGGCGATCTGGTCTATCTCCCCTCGATGACACCGCATGATTTCGAGGTCGAGCGCGGCGCAACCGCCTTTGCGCTGATCTTCCATGATCCCGCGCAGGAAAAGCGCTTGCCTCCTGCGCTGCAGGCCCGCCTCCTGCAAGGGCCGCTGATCCTGCGCGCCGACCCGTTGCAGGCGGCGCGCATCGACCTTCTTGCCGACTGGCTGGTCGAGGCAACAGCTGCCAAGGACCAAGGCACCGCAGCAGGTCTTCTCGACCTTCTCCTGAGGCTGGTGGCCGAAGCGGGAGAGCTGGTCGTCACGGCACCCGGCCCGCAGACCCGTCGCCGCGATCCGCTGGCCCGTCTGGAACGCGCCATCGCGCTGATCCACAGCGATCCGGCCCGTCCGCTTTCGCTGACCGAGGCGGCGGCGGCGTGCAACCTGTCGGCTGCCTACTTCGCCCGCCTGTTCCGGGCTCGCATGGGTCAGACCTTCTCCGATTATCTGCAGCGGTACAGGCTCAATCTCGCGGCTCAGCTTGCCGGCTCGTCCGATCTTGGCATCGCCGAGATCGCCTGGCGCACGGGCTTTGCGTCGCCCGCCCATCTTTCGGCCCGATTCACCCGGACCTTCGGCCTTTCCCCCTCGCGCTACCGCGCGGCCGCGCACCGCAATGGCCCCGCCTTCCCGCCTGATGCGAAAAGGCAAGATGGGACAAGTCTTTCACCGAACCGAGACAAGCCTGCTTGGTCGCCGCTTCGCACGTCGTCGCCTAAGTTGGCGCTGGACCAATGCGAAGGATGACCCATGCCCACGATCCGCTTCCGCGAGGCTGACGGCACCATCCGCGAAGGCAGCGCCGAGGGCGGCAGCGCCATGGAACTGGCCCTGCGCCTTGGCGTGCGCGGGATCGAGGGGCAATGCGGCGGGTCCATCTCCTGCGGGACCTGCCATGTCCATGTGCCCCCCGACTGGATCGACCGGACCGGCCCCGCCTCGCAGGCCGAAATCGACATGCTGGAATTCGAACCGGGCTTCGGCCCTGCCAGCCGCCTGTCCTGCCAGATCGAACTGACGACCGCGCTTGACGGGCTGACGCTTGACGTTGCCAACGGTTGAGGGACCGCCGATGACCAACCTTTCCACCGTCACGATCCACCGCAAGGACGACGCGGGCGTCGAAGATCTTGTCTATCTGCGCAGCTACCGCGCGCTGAAGGTCGCGCTGAACGACTGGCGGACGTTTTCCAGCGACACGCTGGGGTTCAACGTCGTCACCCCGCAGCACGTGACCCGCAGCTTCAAGCAATATCCCTTCGAACTCGACCCGCCCGAACATACCGCCTTTCGTGCGGCCATCGACCCTTTCTTCAAGCGCCCGCTGACCGCGCCATATGCCGCCGAAATTGCGCGGCAGGTCGGGGCCGCGGTCGATCACCTCCTGTCCGCAGATCATGTCGATGTGACGCCCGGTTTCTCGTTGCCGCTGCAAAGCCGGACCCTGACCACCCTGCTTGCCATGCCCGAGGCCGAGGCGGATCTCTGGGTCACATGGGGCATCAATGTCTTCGGCAACCTGCGTCACGGCGACCCGCCCGAACAGGAGCGCGCCGATGCGCTGGTCACCTATGTCACCGAGCAGACGGACAATCCCGCACGCTATCCCGGGTCGCTTTTCGATGAACTGTCGCGCCTCACGATCGCGGGCCGTCCCCTTTCCCGGGATGAAAGGCTGGGCGTGGCGCATATCTCGTTCTCGGGGGGGCGTGAGACGCTGATTGCGCTTCTCACGGGAATTGTCGCGCTTTTTGCACGGGAACCTGCCGCGAAAGAGGCGATCCGTCGCGATCCCGCGCTGGCCCAATCCGCGACCGAGGAGTTGCTTCGCGTCATCTCGCCCCTGCGCCTGCTGGCCCGCACCTGTCCCCATGGCGGCGACGCCGGGGGTGTCACCGTCGCACCGGGGCAGCGGCTGGGCATGTGCTACGGCCGGGCAAATCGCGATCCGGCGGTCTTTGCCGATCCCGATCAGGTCCGGCTCGACCGCAAGCCCAACCCGCATCTTGCCTTCGGCAGCGGGCCGCACGCCTGCCTTGGCAATGCCCATGCCCGGCTGGTTGCCCGCACAGTTCTGGTCGAACTCGCCCGACGCGCAAAGCGGATCGAGATCCTGGAGGCCGCGCCCGAAGCCGAAGCCGCGCCCCATGACGTTCAGGGCCTGCGCTTCGAGCGGCTGGTGGTACGCGCCCGCTGATCCGGCGGGGCCTTTACCGGCAGGACTGACCGCAGCCGGACAGGCAGTTCACTCGCGCGCCGCCGGTTGCGAGGCGGCAGGCGGGGCAGGGGGGGGTTCCTGATGCGGTCAGGCCGCCAGCACCCGCCCGGAGGCGTCGAATGCATGGATATGGTCGCGCTCGATTGTCAGGCCCACGGTTTCGCCTGCGGCAACCGGGCGTTCAACCTTGACCGTAATGAGACGAGGTTGCGAGCCTGCGCCAGCGTGAGAAGCCGAGACAAGCTCGAGATGGAGAAGCGAGAACTCCCCGAACTCCTCGATCACATCCACCCGGCCCAGAAGATCGGCTTCCGGCTGCGGCGCGAGGCGCAGGTGCTCGGGCCGGATCCCCAGCATCACGGCCTGCGCGCCCAGTTCGACCGATGCCCCCTCGCGCGCAAGCGGCAGCGCCCCGTCGGTCAGCGGCAGGAAGTTCATCGTCTGCCCGCCGATGAAGCCCGCGACAAAGGCATTGACCGGCTTGCGGTAAAGTTCGAGCGGGGTGCCCACCTGTTCGATCCGGCCCGCATTCAGCACCACGATCCGGTCGGCCAGCGTCATCGCCTCGGTCTGGTCATGGGTCACATAGATCATCGTGGCCCCCAGCCGGGCATGAAGGCGCGCGATTTCCAGACGAGTCTGCCCGCGCAACGCAGCGTCGAGGTTCGAGAGCGGCTCGTCGAAAAGGAACACCTCGGGTTCGCGCACGATGGCCCGGCCGATGGCCACACGCTGACGCTGTCCGCCGGAAAGCGCCTTGGGCATCCGGTCAAGATAGGGGCCAAGCTGCAGGATATCGGCCGCGTTCTGGACCTTGCGCGCGATCTCGGCCTTGGGGCGGCGCTGAAGTTCGAGGCCGAAGGACATGTTCTGGCGCACCGACATATGCGGGTAGAGTGCATAAGACTGGAACACCATGGCGATGCCGCGTTCGGGCGCCGAGAGGCGGTTGACCACCCGCCCTCCGATGGCGATCTCACCCCCGGTGATATGTTCCAGCCCCGCGATCATCCGCAGAAGCGTGGACTTGCCGCAGCCCGAGGGGCCGACGAAGACGACGAATTCCCCGTCTCCGACCGACAGGTCCACCCCGTTGATGACTGTCATCCCACCGAAGCTCTTTTCGACGCCGCGCAGTTCCAGATCAGCCATGGCCCGGGCCCCCGGCAGGGGTGATCCGCAGGGTCGCGATCTCGAAGGGGCGCAGGTCCAGTGTGACGGTGCCATCGGGGGCCATCGTCAGGGGCTGGGAGTCGTCCTCCATCAGATTGACGCGGTGGACGGCGGCGACGGGCAGGCCAAGTCCGATGGTCGCCGTCGCGCGGCGGTTGGCATGTTCGAAAAGGCGCAGGATCAGGTCCGCGCCATCCTCGGCCTTCTTGACCGTCTCGATCGCCACATTGGCCGCATTGCAGGTGACCAGCGAGAAAGCGGCATCATCGGCCCTTGTGCCGGGCGTGCCGATCAGGCGGACGGGATTGTTGAACCGCTCGGCCATGTGATGGACGGTCTCCAGATCGCGCGTGCCGGCGTGCAGATACAGAGCATAGCGGGTGCGGTGTTCGCCCTGATCGGCCTCGGGATGCGGATGCACGGTGCCGCGCACCAGCGTCAGGCGCATGGTCTGTTCATGGGCATCGTAGGCGTATTTGCAGTCGTTGATCAGCGCCGCGCCGAAATCAGGCTCCGACATGTCGAGCCAGCGGTGCATCGAGGCCTCGAACCGGGCCCTGTCCCAGGTCGTGTTGCGATGCGTGGCGCGGGTGACATGGCCGAACTGGATCTCCGAGCGCACCTCCGAGACGTTCATGTCGAATGGGAAGACGGCCTTGATGACTTCTTGCTGCTCGTGCCAGTCGATGAAGGTGTCGAATTCCACCATCCGCGCGCCCCGCGCCAGCGACACGACCTGCACCACGCGCGAGGCGCGGTAGCGCCGTTCGATCCGCAGGGCGGCGCGATGCGGGCCGGTTTCGGCGACGGTGACGGTCACGGGCCCGTCCGACAGGGGCCAGGACTGTTCCTCGAAATACCAGTCGATATCCCAGGCGTCATAATCCATCGGCTTGTCTTCATAGGCGACCAGCCGGTTGGCGGTCTGGCCCGGCGCGATCAGCTCGCGCCCCGTGCCCTTGTCGATGACCGAGGCGATCTCGCCCTTCGGATCAAGGCGGATGGCCAGCAGATCGTTCTCGAGCCGCCCGGCTTCGGCGACCAGCATGCCGGAAGGGCCTTGCTGCACGCCGGGCAGCAGCGCCGCGCCGGCCCAGCCATGCGGGCCCAATCCATGCACCGGAGCGGCCAGCGCGATGCTGCCGTCCGCCCCCATCAGCCGCTGCACAGGTTCGGCGCGGCCGGCGGTGACAAGCATCCGGCCCGCCGCATCCCCGGGCAGCACCGCAAGATCGCCGTCGCGCCTCTGGCTGGTGAAGTTGTAAATCCGCGCGCCCCCGCCGCCACCCGCCAGGGCGCGTGCCGCCCCTTGAAGCGGGCCGTTGCCGCCTTCGATCTCGGCAAAAAGCGCGTCATATTCGGCGTCGCTGTCGGCATAGACCTCGGGGATCGAGGTGCCGGGCAGGATGTCGTGGAACTGGTTGATCAGCACCACCTTCCACATCCGGTCCAGCGCCTCGTAGGGATAGGGCTGGCCCGCCGTCACATCGGCCAGCACCGCCATCCATTCCACCTCGCGCATCAGGCGCTCGGCCAGGCGGTTGTTGCGCTTGTTGCGACCGATCGTGGTCAGCGTGCCGCGATGGTATTGCAGATAAAGCTCGCCGTTCCAGCGGGGGAAGCGGCCCGGCTCCGCGCCCATCTTCGCGCCCAGCCGGTCAAGAAAGGGCCGCAAGCCTTCCAGCCGCAGCCGTGGCGCGCCCGGGATGCCGCGTTCCAGCCTCGTGCCACGCTCCACCATCTCGCGCGTGGGGCCGCCGCCGCCGTCGCCCCAGCCGTAGCACAGCACAAGTTCGTCATGCGCGGCCTTGGGCTCATAGCGTTTCCACGATCCCATCACCTGACTGACCGACAGATCGGAATTGTAGGTGGTGAAAACCTCGTCGCTTTCGTAATCCTGCGCGGTGATCAGATGGGCCTTGGTCTCGGTCCCGTCGATGCCGCGCCAGAAGAAGGTGTCGTAGGGATGCCGGTCGGTATCGTTCCACGAAAGTTTCGACGTCAAGAAGTAACCCAGCCCCGATTTGTCGAGGATCTGGGGCATGTTGGCCGAATAGCCGAAGGTGTCGGGCAGCCAGACGCAGCTGGGCGTGACGCCGAATTCGGTCTGATGGAACTTGCGGCCCATCATGATCTGGCGGACCATGCTTTCGCCCGAGACAATGTTTGCGTCGGGCTCAACCCACATCGCCCCCTCGATATCAAGCTGGCCGCGCCTGACCGCATCCTTGATACCGGCCCAGAGCACCGGATAATCCTGCTTTATGAAGTGATAGAGCACCGCCTGATTGTACATGAAGATGAACTGCGGATATTCCGCCATCATCGTCAGCGCGGTCGCGAAACTCCGCCCGCCCTTTTCCCGGGTATGCAGCACGCGCCAGAGCCAGGCGATGTCCAAATGGGTATGGCCGAAGGCGGTGATCGTCGGCTGCACCTCGGTATCGGTCAGGGCATAGATTTCTTCGGCAATCGCGCGGGCATCGGGCAGGCTGTCCATCAACCCGTCGGTCAGGCCACGGCCCCGCCGGTCGAGCGCGCGCAGCGCCGCATCCACCCGGTTGAGGATCTGGTGCCGGCGCGGGTCGGTCTGGTGCAGGCGGCGGGCGACCTCGAACGGGGTGGCAAGATCCCAGTAGAGCGCCTCGATATCCGGATCGCGGACGAGGTATTCGACGGTGAACCCGGCAAGCGGGCGGTCGAAGAAGGTGAAGGCATCGACATGCAGCACGACAGACGCGCCCGCCACCGCGTCGCGCATCACCACGACCTCGTTGTGGTTGCCGTCGATCGCCTGCGCGATCTGCCCGTCGAGATAGGCAAGGCATTGCGGATCGGTCGAACCCGGCCGGTCCTGCCATTGCGAGGTGAAGCGCAGCACGAAGCATCTGCCCGCGGCTTCGTCCGGTACGGTGATGCGGGCAGCGAACCAGGTGTGGTCCTGGCTTTTCGACCAGACGCTGCGGGCCCCGAAGGTGGGCCAGCTTTCCCAATCGGCGGCAAGTGCCGCCTGGGGCGCGATCTCGGCCTCGTGCACATGCCAGGCGATCTCGCCCGGGACGGGCGTTAGGATCCGTTCCTTCAGGTCCTCGAGCAGTCGGGCGAGCTTGCCCTCCTGCTTCAGGTCGTCGATGCCCAGTGCAAGCTTGTGCTTGAGGGGGGTCGTATAGGTCATCCTTTGACTCCGACACCTGCAAAACCGGTGTTCATGTTCCGGCGCAGCATGAAATAGACGGCGATGGCAGGCGCCGCGTAGATGATGGAAAAGGCCGCAAGATAGCCGTAGTCGATCGCCCCTTGTCGCCCGAAGGCAGAATACAGGCCGATCGACATGGGAAAGGCCGAGGTCGTCCGCGAAAACAGGAGCGGGAACATGAACTCGTTCCACGCCCCGGTGAAGGAGAAGAACCAGACCACCGCCAGCCCGGCCCGCGACATCGGCAGCACGATCCGACGCAGGATGGTCAGAAGCGAGGCCCCCTCGACATGGGCCGCCTCTTCAAGCTCGATCGGGACGGTGTCGAAGAAGTTCTTCAGAAGCAGCATGGCGAAGGGCAGGTTCAGCACCGTCAGGGCGACGATGACGCCGGTGTTGTTCAAGATCCCCGCCCGCTGCGCCGCAAAGTAGATCGGCACAAGGATGCCGGTCGGCGGCAGCATCCGCAGCAGGACCAACGACCACAGGAAGGCGTTGCGCCCCGGCACCCGCAGCCGAGACAGGGCATAGGCCGCGCCCGATGCCACGATCAGCGTCAGCGTCGCGGTGCCGGCCGCGATGAACAGCGAATTGCGGAACTGCTCGGCAGCGCTGCCCGACATGGCGCGGATGAAGTTGTCGGGCCCTATCGCGGCCGGTAGCCGCAGCTGGCCACCCGCCAGAGGATCGACAGCATTCGATACAAGCCAGGCAAAGGGGCTGACCCAGATCACGGCTAGAAAGGCCAGCGCGATTGCCATCGCACGCGAGGGATGATCGGGATTGTCGCTCATTTCGGTTCCTTCAAGAGCCGAAGGTAGAAGAGCGACAGCGCGCCCACGATCACCAGCATCGCAACCGAAATAGCCGAACCATACCCGAGCTTCCCGATGCCGAAGCTTTGCTTGTAAAGGAAGATCGACAAGACCTCGGTCCGGCTGCCTGGCCCGCCGCCGGTCAGGGCGAAGATGAGCGGGAAGTAGCTGAAGGTCCAGATCGTGATGAACAGCATGTTGGTCGCGATATGTGGCCGGATGATCGGCAGGATGACCCGCGTCACACGCTGCCATCCGTTCGCCCCATCAACCTTGGCCGCCTCGATCACCTCGCGCGGAACGTTGTCGAGGGCGGCAGAGTAGAGCAGGTAGGACCAGGCCGTGCCCTTCCAGACATTGGCAATGATCACGACCGTCAGGGGATAGTCGTTGATGAAGTTGATGGCATCGAGGCCGAGCGGCTGGATCAGGATCTGGTTGATCAGCCCGGTGCGCGAGGTGGTGGCCGACCACAGGAAGGCCGCGACGATATCGGGCAAGAGCCAGCCCAGCATCAAGGACACCTCAAGCACCGGCTTCAGCGATCCGCGATAGTCGCGCAGGACCACTGCGAGGGTGAAGCCCAGGATGCTCTGCCCCACGATGGCCGAGAAGAAGGTGAAGTTGACCGTTGTCCACAGGCTCTGAAGAAAGCCCCGACGGTTGAAGAGGCGTTCGTAATTCGCGGTGCCGACCCAGGACCAGTCGGTCGCCTTGCGCCCCACCA
>JAFIEN010000083.1 GCA_020832515.1 Rubellimicrobium sp.
CACGTCATTCGTAATGATGGGGTCGGGGGTTCGAGTCCCTTCAGCGGCACCAGTCTTCTCGGGATATCCTGAATTTCTGCGGGTTTTCGCGTTGCGGCTCCTGGTGGTTATGCCGTCTCGCGCCGCCCACAGCATGCCTTGGACCTTGGACAACTTCGGTCAGCTTTCCATCGACCATCTGCAGCAGGTGCGGGCGATCCTCGACCGGGAGGAGCCGGAGTATCGCGGGTTGGGGGTACTCTTGACCTGTCATTATCGCCTACTTGCTCAATGTCTGCAAATATTACCTCAGACTCAGGTGAAGCTCAGATTTTTGAGCAGATCGAATCAAGCTTTTCTACTTGTGTTAAAGGATCAAGGGACGACGACGCTCAACACATAAGGGCCGAAGAAATGGTATTGTCCATAATTGCCACTAGCCATTACACCTCACCGCCGTGGTGTAGCCCAGTGCATGATGTTAAGACAATCAACGTCATATCCAGAAAGCCTGTTGTACAACTCATAGTCTTCGGTAAATACTCTTACCTTCTCAGAGATTAGCCGCGGAACACATGAGATGACTGCAGCGTCTGCAAGTCCAACTTCCAGGTATTCTGAAATGCCGATCAAGTTCCTACTGGGCTGATAGATCTCTTCGAGTCTCGCTATGTAGGCTGCTAGCGCTTCTGCTGCATTGGGCACCGCTTGCTGCCTTCCAGATCCCAAATGATTCGACGCTTCGGTCAATATATTCGGCAAGGAAATATGGATATGAGAGAAATTCAACTCCGCGATAAGCCTCTGGAACACTTCGGGAGTGTGTTTCTTAGTCTTGCGTTGACCAACCAGGTCAGGCCGCAAAGATCCAGAAATATAAAGCACCAAAGGCCCACTGTCCAACAGAACCGTGCGCAAGATTCAGTTCAACTTCTTGAAGTTGCCATATTTGTCCAAGTAAATGTGGCGTATCTCACGGACCACAGTGGTAGTCTTCTTTCCAAAAACGCCTAGTGCCGTGACCCCTGAAACTGCTGGCTCAGTCACTTGATCGCGTGTGCCATTGAAGCCAATTGAGACAATCCAACCATCATCAATGGGCTCAAGACCCTCCAATAAAACATCCTGCAACTTGTTACCGCGAGCCACGAACTTTTCAAAATACTCGAAACCCGTTTCGACTGCCATTTCTGCAGTCAAATCAGCCTCTTGTTCCTGCATCTCTATACTCCCCAGATGAAGCACCGTCACAGGTGCTCCTGATCGACAAGAAGCCACAACAATCGTCAGCAAGACCTAAGATGGCTGTGAGACGCGGCATGATCAAGTGCCATGCCTCCGAACCCACGGAACACCGACTGGGATGATTGGCTCATACCGTCACCGATGCTCCCCTCAGATCGTAATCCCCCCATCCACATTCAGCACCTGCCCCGTGATGAACCCCGCATCGTCCGAGGCGAGGAAGGCGATCATGCCTGCGATCTCTTCCGGCGTGCCCACGCGCCCGGCAGGTTGGCGGTCGAGGAAGAATTGCAGCGCCGCTTCCTCGCTCCCCATCTGTTCGGCCAGTTCAGCCACCCGCGCGCGCCAGGACGGGCTGTCGACCGTGCCGGGGCAGACGGCATTGGCGCGCAGGCCGATCTTCAGGTAATCCGCCGCGATGGCCTTGGTCAGCCCGATCACCCCCGCCTTGGCCGCACCATAGGCCGCGCGTTTGGCAAAGCCTTTGGTCGACCCGGCGACCGAAGCGATGGTGATGATCGACCCGCCATTCGCCTTCATCCGGGGCACCGCCGCCTGGATCACGTTATAGGCGCTGTCGAGCGTGATCGACATGGAACGGCGCCAGTCCTCGGGTCGGGTCTCTTCGATATCGCCCTGAAAGACGTAACCCACCGCATGCAGCAGCACGTCGATCCGGTCGAACTGCGCCATATAGGCATGGACGGCGGCATGGTCCGTCGCGTCCAGTGCCGCGACCTTGCCGGGGAAGCCGTCCAGCAGGTCGGCGCGCAGATCGGTCGCAAAGACCGTCGCCCCTTCGGCCGCCAGCCGTTCCGCGCCTGCGCGCCCGATGCCCTGTGCCGCCGCTGTGACGACGGCGATCTTGCCCTGAAGTCTCATGCCTTCCCCCACCATGTGTTTCCTAGTGCCCGCCCGCCCGCATAGGCCACGCCGTCACGCGCGATGCGCAAGCATTCGTTCCATTTCGCCCCGCGTTCCGAGCGTGCAATCGAGCCGACCTTGAGCTGCCCGGTGCCAAGACCGGTCGCGATATGGACGATGCTCACGTCTTCGGATTCGCCCGACCGGGCGGAAACGATGCGGCCCCATCCTGCGGCATGGGCGGCCTGCTCGGCCTCCAGCGCGCCGGAAAGTGTGCCATTCTGATTGACCTTGATCAGCGCCGCATTGCAGGCCCCGTCCCGCACGGCGGCCTTGATCAGCGCCGCATCGGTGACAAGGTAGTCATCCCCGATGATCTGGAGGCGGTCACCTTCAGCCCTTGTGAAGGCGATGGTGCCGGTGCGGTCATCCTCGGCCAGCGGATCCTCGATCGCGGCGATGTGGTAGTCGCGGCACCAGCGCGACAGGAGGGTGGCGAATTCCGCCCCCGCCATCTCGTGATCATCCAGCGCAAGGCGGTAGCGCCCGTCCTTGCCGAATTCGCTGGCGGCGATATCGAGCGACAGGACGACACGCCCCCCCGGCACCTCGCCCGCCTTGTGGATCGCCTCGCAGAGCGTCTCCAGCGCCTCTTCGTTGCTGGCGAAGTCGGGCCACCAGCCGCCTTCGTCGGCAACGCCGTGCAGCCGCCCTTTGGCCTCCATGATCGCCCCACCGGCGCGGTAGATCTCGGCGGTCACTTCCAGCGCCTCGTCAAGGCTGTCGGCACCGGGGACCATGACCATCAGGTCCTGAATGTCGATCCGCCGCCCGGCATGCGCGCCGCCACCGAAGATCTGGATCTCGGGCAGCGGGACGAGGGCCTCGCGCCCCGTCACATCCGCCAGATGCGCCCAGAGCGGCATGCCCCGCGCCGCCGCCACCGCATGGGAAAGCGCGAGCGATACCGCCACCACCGCATTGCCGCCAAGGTGCGAGAGCGTCGCCGTGCCGTCCGCCGCGCGCATGGCCGCGTCGCACCCGGCCTGATCGGCGGCGTCCCGACCGGCCAGCAAGGGGGCGATCACCTCGTCCACCGCCTTCAGCGCGCGGGTAACGCCCATGCCGCCCAGACGCTCGCCACCGTCGCGCAGGTCCACCGCCTCGCGCGACCCGCGCGAGGCCCCGGCGGGCGCGATGGCGCGGCCGGTGGCGCCGCCGGAGAGGCGGACCTCGGCCTCGACGGTGGGCCGGCCGCGACTGTCCCAGACACGGGCTGCGCGGATGGTCTCGATCAAGGTGGTCATATGTGGTCCTTCAGGCGGGCGATGAGGGCGGAAAGGGTCGGGGCGGGGCCCGCGATCAGGGGGAGGGCGGCGCGGCGGACCTTCTGCCGGGTGTCTTCGGTCAGGTATTCGACCGGGGATTTGCCGTCGATCCGCGCGAGCATCAACGCAGGCAAGAGCGCCGCGACGCGCGCCTGCAGGGCGCTGTCGTCTTCCCATGTCACATGTGGCGCGTAAGCGGCCCAGAGCGATCCGGCCGCCGCCCAGAGGGGCGCCTGTGCCGCGGGCATGTGAAACCCCTTCAGGATCAGGTGGTTGATGCAAAAGGCCAGATCGAAGGCCGGATCGCCCATGGTGGCGCATTCGGCATCCAGGAAGACCGGACCGCCGCCCCGGATCAGGATGTTCTTCGGGCTGACATCGCCGTGGATCAGGACGGGGCGCGTCGCCTCCAGCCCCTCGGCCAGCGCGGCGATCCTGACGGCCAGAGGGGGATGGCGGGTTGCGGTGAACAGGAGGTAAGGCTCGATCCGGAGCGCGTGGAACAGGGGCATGTTGTCGAAAGGCGCGGCATCGAACCCCGGCGCGCAGCTTGCCGCATGAAGCCGCCCGAGTGCGGCACCAACCGCCGGCGCCTCGGCCCCGACAGAGCGGCCCGACAGCATCAGCGTCTTCCAGACCTCGGCCCCTTCGACCATCTCCATCGCGAAACCGCCCAGGGCCTCGTTCCGTCCGAGCAGGCGCGGGGCAACCTCGGCCATCACCGCGCCCGCGAAGCTCAGCCAGGCGTATTCGGCGGCGTTGCGGCTGACGGGAACTTGCCAGTCCTCTTTCACGCGCAGCTTTTCCAGCGCGAACTTGACGACAGCCTCACCGCCCGGCCAACGGACAAGCCCGATGTCCGAGGCAACCCCGCCGGTCAGGGGTTGCACCTCGGGCACAAGGTCATCAGGGACCAGCCCCAGTTCCCGGACAAGTGCGATTGCGCGCTCTGCCAGCATGGCCCGATCCTCCCCGCGCGCAGATTGACCAGCCCCCGGGCAAGGTCAAGGCGCTGTCAGTGCCTCGCGCGCCGCGAACCGGGCACGGGTGCGGTTGGCGAACCAGACAAGCGACAGCATCACCGGCACCTCGACCAGCACCCCCACCACGGTCACCAGCGCAGCGCCCGAGTTCAGGCCGAACAGGCCGATGGCGACCGCGACCGCAAGCTCGAAGAAGTTCGACGTGCCGATCAGCGCGCATGGGGCGGCCACGTTGTGTGGCACCCGCCAAGCCCAGGCCCAGCCATAGGCGATGGCGAAGATCCCGTAGGACTGGATCAGGATCGGCGTCGCCAGCAGCACGATCAGGAACGGATTCTCGGTGATGACATGGCCCTGAAAGCCGAAGAGCAGGATCACCGTCAAGAGAAGGCCAACGACCGACGCGGGCTTGATCCGCGCCGTAAAGGCCGTGACCGCCGCCACGCCGCCCGCCCGGATCAGCCGCGCCCGTGTCCAGGCGCCAGCGATCAGCGGCAGGACGATGTAGAGGACGACCGACAGCACCAGCGTCTCCCACGGGACGGTCAGGTCGGTGAGCCCCAGAAGGAGCGCCACGATGGGGGCGAAGGCGAAGACCATGATGACGTCGTTGAGCGACACCTGCACCAGCGTGTAGTTCGGATCACCCTTCGTCAGCTGCGACCAGACGAATACCATCGCCGTGCAGGGGGCCGCGCCCAGGAGGATCAGCCCCGCGATGTATTGCCCCGCATCCGCCGGGTCGATCAGGTCGGCAAAGACGTAGTTGAAGAACAAGACGCCCAGCGCGGCCATGGTAAAGGGCTTGATCAGCCAGTTGACCGTCAGCGTGATGATCAGGCCCTTGGGCCTTTTGCCCACGTCCTTGAGCGCGCCGAGGTCCACCGCGACCATCATCGGATAGACCATCGCCCAGATCAGGACGGCGACGACAAGGTTCACCGAAGCATATTCAAGCGCCGCCATCGCCCCGATCAACCCCGGCGCTAGATTGCCCAGCACGATGCCCGCGGCGATGCAGAGAAAGACCCAGAGGGTCAGGTAACGTTCGAAAACCGACATTCAGTTCTCCACCAACCTGCGCCAACAGTAGGGCGCCCGGCGATACAAGGGAACCGTCGAACGCCCGCTGCGGCCGGGGCTGCCGGGGCGGGCCACGCGTCTATCCCTGATCGGTCAGCCGCACATAGATCGCCGTCACTGCAAGGATGATCGCTCCGAACAGCACCCGCCGCGCGCCCTCGGGCATCTGGAGCAGCGTAAGAAGCGTGCCCAGCACCGTCAGGATCAGCGCGCCGACTATGGTCCCGCCGTAGCCTCCGCGCCCGCCGAAGATCGACGTGCCGCCGACCACCGCGGCTGCGACCGACGGCAGCATCAGGGCATTGGCCAGCGAAAGCGAGGCCGTGCGGATCATCCCGATATAGAGCAGCCCGGCCACCCCCGCGATCAGCGCCGACAGGACGTAAAGCGCGAGATACACCTGCCACGCCCGCACCCCCGACAGCCGCGCCGCCCGCTCGTTCGAGCCAACGGCATAAAGCAGCCGGCCAAAGCCGGTGCGCGACTGCGCCCAGAGGATCAGCGCTGCGAAGGGCAGGAAGACGATCATCGCATTCGGAACGACGCCCCAGCGCCCCGTGCCGAGCCAGGTCAGGAACTCGGGCACGGACGAGCCGCTGGCGATCACCAGTCGCTGATAGACCTGAAGGCAGCCCGTCGCGATCAGCCCGCTGCCCAGCGTCATGATCAGCGGATGCACCCGGAAGAAGGCCACGCCCACGCCATTGAGAAGGCCCACCAGAACGGCCGCGATCATCGCATAGGCAATTGCCGGCCCGACCCCCACGAGCGGCACCTGCGTGGCCATCACGAATGACGCGACCGTGGCCACGATCCCGGCCGACAGGTCGATCCCCCCCGTCAGCATGGTCAGCGTCTGACAGGCCGCGATCATGGCCAGTGGGATGGCGAACTTGATCGTATTGGCAATCCAGCGTTCGTTCACGATGCCGGGTCGCAGATATTGCAGCACCGCGACCAGCACCAGAAGCAGGACGATCAGCGGAATCACCGGATTGTCGCGCAGGAAGTTCCCCACGCGGCGCAGGATCGGGGTCTGGGTCACGGATGCCGTCATGCGCGTCTTCCCCTCAGGGCAACCAGCCCGCCGAACATCACCACCACGGCCATGATCGTCCCCTCGATGATGGCCGAGACATTGGGATCCACCGACAGAAGCGTCAGGTCCATCCGCAGGATGCGCAGGATGAACACCGCGATGATCGGCCCCAGAAGCCCGCCGACGCCACCGCCCAGAACGACCCCGCCCAGCACCACCGCCGCGACACTCGCCATGAGGTAGGGGCCTGGGATCGGCTCTCCGATGCCAGTGGACAGCGTCAGCGACAGCCCGCCGAGGGCCGCGAACAGCCCGCACAGCGCATAGGCCACGATCCGCGTCAGCCCGATCGGCACGCCCGACCGGAAGGCGGCCAGAGGATCGCTGCCCACGGCATAGATCCACAGGCCCAGTTTCGAGTGCGACAGCGGCACCCAGACGACAGCAAGGCAGACCACCAGAACGACCAGCGATTTCGGGATGAAGGCGGTGATCGCCTCGGGCAGGAACGGGACCGAGACGGGGCCGGTGATGATGGCCCGAAGCGCGGGCGCGGCCGATCCGCCCGGAGCGCTCAGGATCAGAAGCGCGACCCCCTCCCAGACAAAGAGCATGGCCAGCGTCACCACGATATCGGGCACTTTCGTCACCACGATCAGCGCGCCGTTGATCGCACCCATGGCAAGGCCAAGCGCCAGCACGGCAAGGATCACCAGAAGCGACCCTTCATTGCCAAGCGCGTGCATCAGCGCCGCCGAGGCCACCCCCGCCACCGCCATCATCGAGGCGACGGAAAGGTCGATGCCCCCCACGATCACCACGATGGCCATGCCGGCGGTGGCAAAGGCAAAGGGCAGCGCCGCGCGCGACAGCGCGCCAATGCCCGAGGCGCCGAAATTCGGCTGGATCACCTTGGTCATCACGAACAGCAGGACCATCAGCGCGACCAGCCCCAGCACCCAGCCGTTCTTTTGCAGAAGCCGGATCATGACGCGGCCTCCAGCCTGTCCTTTTCGGTCAGCCCATAGGCCGCGCGCAGCAGAAGCTGGTGATCGGCGGTCTGCGTGTCGATCTCATCGACCACGCGGCCGTTGAAGATGACGACGGCGCGGTCGCAGGCCTGCAAGACCTCATCCAGTTCCGAGGTGTAGAACAGCACCGCCGCCCCCTGATCCGACAGTTCGCGCACAAGGCCATAGATCTGGCGCTTGGTGCGCACGTCGATCCCGCGCGTCGGATCGAACAGCAAAAGCGTATCCACCCCGGTCGCGACCCAGCGCCCGATCGTCACCTTCTGCTGGTTGCCGCCCGAAAGCTTGCGCACCTCGCCCTGGGCGCGGGTGTCGATCTGCAGCTTCTCGATGGCGGCCTTCACGCGGGTGGCCTCGTCCTTCATGCGGATGGCGCCCCAGTTCCGCGGCCGCGCCAGCAGCGGCAGCGCAATGTTCTCGCGCACCGAGCGCGCCATCAGCAGGCCCTCGGACCGGTCGCCCGGCACATAGGTCAGGCCCGCGGCGATGGCATCGGCGGGATGGCCGAAGCGGGCGGGCGTGCCGTCAAGGTCGAACCCGCCGGCATCGGGCTTGCGAAAGCCGGCCAGCACATCGAACAGTTCGTCCTGCCCCTGGCCCTCCAGCGCCACGACGCCCAGAACCTCGCCCCGGTGCAGGTCGAAGGACACATCGCCCAGTTTCGTTCCGGCCCGCAGACCCCGTACCCGCACCCGGGGGGTGCCGTCGCGGGCCACGGCGCGGGGTTCGACCCGCAGACCCTCGCCCAGGCTCTGGCCCAGCATCAGCTCGACGATGCGATCCTCGACGCCGGGCTCGATCCGCAGGTCGCCCACGGTATGGCCGTCGCGCAGCACGGTGGCGCGGTCGCAGATCTGGGCAATCTCGTTGAAACGATGTGAAATGTAGATCACGGACCGGCCCGCCTTGGCCTCGGCCCGCACGACCTTGAGCACCCGTTCCACCAGATCGGCAGGCAGGGCGGCGGTCATCTCGTCCAGCATCAGCACATCGGGTTCGCTGGCCAGCGCGCGGGCAAGGTCAAGGATCCGCAGCGTGGCCAGCGGCAGCGCGCCGATCATGTCGTCCAGCCGCAACCCCTCGATCCCCAGCTCCTTCACCCGCGCCATGAACGGTTCGACCGGCGTGTCGCCCAGCCGCAGGTTGGCGCGCACGTCAAGATCGGGGATCAGCGAGGGTTCCTGATAGACCGGCACCAGCCCCGCCGCCCGCGCGCGGCGCGGATTGCGAACGGAACGCGCCTGCCCGTTGATCCGGATCTCGCCCCCGTCGCGGCGCAGGACGCCGGTCAGGATCTTGACCAGCGTGGATTTGCCCGCGCCGTTCGCCCCCATCAGGGCCACGATCTCGCCCCGCCCGACGCGCAGAGACGCATCCTTGAGGGCGGCGACGGCGCCGAAGGATTTGGAAATGCCCACGGCATCCAGAATGGGCATATCCGCTTGCGCTTCGGTCATGGAGACTCTGCTTTGGGGTCCTGGACGGGAACGGATACGGCACGGGCCCCCGGAGCACGTCCGGGGGCCCGCATCTGTCACATCGTGCTTATTCGCCCGGGCCGCGGCAGGCGATGATCTCTTCCATCGAATAGGTCGTCCAGCCGTCGATCGAGACGCTGACCGGCCATTCCGGGTCAAGATCGGGGTTCTGCGCAGCGGCGATCTGGGCCTGGCCCTCCTCGGTCGCATTGGTCCAGAGCGCGGGATCGACCAGCACCATCCGGTCCTCGGGCACATCGCCCTGCAGGATCTGGATCGCCAACGCCATGCCTGCACCGCCGATCGACCCGGGGTTCGATACCGCCGCCCCGACAAGCCCGTCGACCGAAGCCAGCTGACCGACGAAGCCGGCGTTGTCGGCACCCACAACCGGCACCAGCGGCACATCGGATTCGACAAGCGCATCGACGATCACGTTGTCGATCCCGCTGGTCCAGACGCCGTCGAAGGGAATGCCCGTCGCGATGAAATCAAGGATCTGCTGCTTGCCCTGATCCTGCTGCCAGCCGGTAAAGACCTCATGCACCACGGTGATGCCGGGGTTCTCGGCCAGCGCCCGCTGGAAGCCCGCGTCCCGGTCGTCATCGGCCGAGGCACCGGCGGCACCCCGCATGTAGACGACCGAGCCTTCGCCGATCTGCTCGAACAGCCAGGACGCACCCAGATAGGCGTATTCCTCCTGGTTGTTCGACACGACAAAGGCCGATTCCTCGCTTACCGACTGGTCGACGGCGACGACGACGATGCCGGCCTCGGTCGCTTCGCGGATCGCGTCGTTCAGCGCGTCGGGGTTGGCGGGGTTGACGACGATGGCATCGACACCGGCCTGGATCAGGTTGCGGATATCCTCGAGCTGGCCCGCGGCATCGGTGTTGCGATGCGCGATGTTGAGGCCATCCACCGCGCCCGACACCAGCGCCTGAGCCTTCATCGAGCAGACCATCTGCTCGCGCCAGCCATTGCCCTGCACGGTGTTCGAGATGCCGATGGTGAACCCGTCGGCCGAGGCGGCACCTGCGGCACCGATGGCCAGTGCGGCGACGGCGGCAGTCTGAAGCAGTCTTTTCATCCGTAATCCTCCCGGTTGGTTTGGTCGTTCAATGATCCTGCGCCTATTTCACGAAAGGGGCCAGCACATCCCTGGCCAGCGCGAAGCCGCGCTTCACCTTTTCGTCCGTACCTTCGAAATTGCGATCCTCGTGTTCGATGATGACGGGGCCATCATAGCCGGCGCGGTAGAGATCGGCAAAGAACCGCGCCCAGTCAACATCACCCAGACCCGGCATCCGTGGCACTTGCCAGCCCATGCCCAGCGACATGATCCCGTTCTCGTAAAGCCCGTCCCGGTCGATGGTCAGGTCCTTGGCATGGACATGGACCATCCGACCGCCGAATTCGCGGACAAAGCGTGACTGGTCGATCATCTGCCAGACAAGATGCGAAGGGTCGTAGTTCATGCCGACCTTGTCGCCCCATGCCTCGAAGATGCGGCGCCAGACCTTGGGGCTGTAGGCGATGTTATGCCCGCCCGGCCATTCGTCATGGGAAAAGATCATCGGGCAGTTCTCGAAGGCCAGCGTCACGCCGCTGGCATCGGCATGGGCCACGATGTCGGGAAAGATTTCCAGCGCGCGGGACCAGTTTTCGTCCACATTCAGCGCACGATCCCCGCCCATGAAGCTGTTGACGACCTTGATCCCCATCACGCCGGCGGCGGTGATGACCTTCTTCAGATGGCCGATCACCTGATCGCGGTGCGCGGCATCTGCATGGAGCGGGTTGGGATAGTAGCCAAGGGCCGAGATGGTGATGCCCCTCTCGGCCAGCGCCCCGGTGATCTCGTCCCCTTGCGCCTTCGTCAGCCCGTCCACGTCGATATGCGAGGTGCCCGCATAGCGGCGCTTTTCCCCGCCCGAGGCGGGCCAGCAGGCGATCTCCATCGCGGTGAAACCGGCGCCTGCGGCCCAGTCGGCCACCTCCAGAAGCGGCGTGTCGGGGAAGGGGGCGGTCAGGATGCCAAGCTGCATCTGTCTCTCCTTGCTTTACGCTGCGCCGACGCGAACCCAGCGCCCCGAACGGGCGCTTTCCAGAACGGCGTCGCAGAATTGCATCTCGTAATGGCCATCCTCGAAACTGGCCCAGGTGGCATTCTCGGACCGGCCCCCGGCGGCTATGTCGGCATAGACCGCGCGGAAGAAGGCATGGAAGCTGTCGGCGAACCCTTCCACATGCCCGCCCGGCAGGCTGGCCGCTGCCGCCCCCAGCGCGTTCATCGCGCCCGGGTCGCGCTGCAGAATCTGGTTCGGCCCGTCGCGGTGGCCGAGCCAGAGGTGATCCGGCGTCTCGGAATGCCACGCGGCGGATCCCTTCGCCCCAGAAATATCCCAGAACAGCGCGTTCTTGCGCCCGTGGCTGACCTGACTGGTCGACATCATCCCCTTGGCCCCGTTCGCATAGCGGATCAGGATCTGCGCCGCGTCGTCCGTCTCGATCCGCTGCGGCACGGTCCGGGCGGCGCCCGCGCTCGCGAAGGTTTCAACCGGGCCGGTGGGTTTGCGGCGTTCGGGGATGAAGGTGGTCAGTTCGGCCAGAACCTCGACCGCCTTCTGCCCGGTGATGAAGCTGGTCAGGTCCACCCAATGCGTGCCGATATCCCCGACCGAGCGCAGGGCGCCCCCGGCCTCGACCTCCAGCCGCCAGTTCCAGTCGGTATCCTTCGCCAGCCAGTCCTGATGATATTGCCCGGTGACAAGGCGGATGTCGCCCAGCGCGCCTTCGGCCACCATGCCGCGCGCCTGCTGGTTCAAGGGATAGAAACGGATGTTGTAGCAGACGGCCGCGACCTTGCCGCTTGCGCGGGCAAGGTCGACCATCTCGGCCGATTGCGCGGCGGTCATGGCCAGCGGTTTTTCGCAGATCACATGGCGGCCTGCGGCAAGGATCTGCTTCACCTGCGGATAATGCGCGTGGTTGGGCGAGGTGACATGGACCACCTGCACCGCCGGATCGCTTAGAAGTTCGTCCAGCGAAGCATAACCCTTCGCCACCCCCAGCGCCTCCGCCCGTTCGCTACTCCGCGCCGCGTCAGAGCCGAGAACTCCGGTGACATTCACCCCAAGCCTGCGCAAGGCGCCAAGGTGGACCGTGCCGATGAAGCCCGTCCCGATGACCGCGACACCGATGCCGTTCAGAGCCGTCATCCGATCCCCCCCGAACAGTGGCCTGCCAAGCCATTGTCATACAACGGAATAGCCCCCGTCAACTGAAAGACAGGTCCCGGTCATGAACCCCGCCAAGGGCGAGGCAAGGAACAGGACTGGCCCCGCGATATCTCCCGGCTCGCCCCAGCGGCCCAGCGGCGTGCGGGCGTTCACATTCGCCACATGGGCCGGGTCGGTGCGGCTGCGGGCGGATTGCTCGGTCACGATAAAGCCCGGCGCCACGGCATTGACCCGGATCCCGTCCGGCGCCCAGGCGATGGCAAGCGATTTCGTCAACTGCTCCACCGCCGCCTTGCTGGCTCCATAGGCCGGGTTCCGGGGGCTGCCGAAGCGGGCATACATGGACGCGATGTTGACGAGCGCGCCCTTGGATTCGGTCAGGTGCGGATGAAAGGCGCGGGCGGTGCGGAAGGTGCCGTGCAGGTTCACGTTGACCACCTTCTCGAAGAAGGCCGGCTCCATCTCTTCCCCGCGCGAGGTGATGGCGGCGCAGTTGACCAGCACATCCAGACGCGGGGTCGCTTGCGCCAGCGCCTCGACCGCATCGGGATCGGTCACGTCAAGCTGGTGATAGGCAAAGCGCGCGGCATCGTCGGGCGCAGGTGCGGGTTCGGCCCCGGTGATCGTCACCTCGGCCCCGGCATCCTGAAAGGCGCGCGCAATGGCCGCCCCGATGCCAGCACGGCTGGCACCGATGACCAGAACGGACCGTCCGGTGAAATCGAACATGGTGGTGATCCTCTTCCCGCGGGGATCATTCCCCGACACCGATCGCTTTGCAACAGGATTTTCGTTCTGCTCGGAATGAAAATCCTCAACCAAACTGACGGCGCAGACTGACGATCAGGCTCTGGCACAGGACCATCGCCGGCACCTGGCTGCGGAAATGGCCAAGGCGGGCCTCGGTGACATACAGGACATGCGCCGCCAGCCCCGCGACGGGGCTGAGTTCGTTGTCGGTTATGGCAAGGACCTTGCGCCCCCGTTCCGCAGCCATTCGGGCAAGATCGACCGTTTCGGGCGTGTAGTCGTCGAAGGTCAGGACCAGAAGCACGTCCTCGGGCCCCATGGCGGCCAGTTGTTCGGCCCGCATCGCCCCCAGATTGTCGATCAGATGCGCCCGCTTGCCGATGCTGGCCAGCCCGTAGAACGTATAGGCACCCACGCCGAATGCCCCCCGGGCGGCAGCGATGTGGACGGCGCCGGCATCGGCAAGGGCGGTCACGAACGCCTCAAGCTCCGCCCGGTCGAGCGTCTGTTCGATCCGGAACAGCGATTGCACCGCCGCCTGCACGAACCCGTCAAAGACCCGGCCGGGATCCTCGAGATCGGCGTCGACGACCGTCGCGGGCCGTTCTGTCAGGCGCGCGGCGTAAGGAAGGCGGGGGCCAAGCAGGCGCTCGCGGAAGACGGACTGCAACTCGGCAAAGCCCGCGAATCCAAGCTCCTTGGCGAAACGGGTGATCGTCGCGGGGGGCACACCGGCCTGATCGGCAAGGCGGACCATCGTGCTGATCGCGACCTCTTCGGGGTTGTTCAGGAAATACTGCGCGACCTGCGAGAGGCGGCGGCTGAGGCTGCCCTGACGCGCGACAAGGGCCGCCCGCAGCGCTTCGTAATCGCGGATGGCCCCTGCCTGTTCGTTCGACACGCCCGATCCTCCCCGGTTGGAATGGGACCGCAGAGTTTGACCTCTGGCAAGGGGAAAGGCGGCGGCTCCGCCTCAGGT
>JAFIEN010000084.1 GCA_020832515.1 Rubellimicrobium sp.
GATATTTGGGAACAAAAGAAGCAGGAGCCGGGGGCGAGCCGGGGTTCGCTGTGCTGTTTCAAGGGGGCGGGGCTTGCCTTCCGGGGGGCGGGAGGGGCAGGTAGGGGCGCGGAGAGGCCGGACTTTGGGGAGGGGATCATGGAACTGCCGTCTGGGGCGTTGTTGGCGGGGCGGGTGTGGCGCGAGGAGATCGGGCCGTCGGTCGTGACCCTGCGGGAGGGGCATCTGGTCGATGTGACCTGCCGTGAGGTTCCCACGATGCGCGATCTTGTGGAGCGCGAGGATGCGGCCCTCTGGCTGGCGCAGGCCGGGGGCGAGGATCTGGGACCGCTTGCAGAGGTTGCGGCGGCGAGTGTCGAGGCGCAGCCCGGGGTGACGCGCTTGCTGGCGCCTTCGGACCTGCAGGCGGTCAAGGCCTGCGGCGTGACCTTCGCGCGGTCGATGATCGAGCGGGTGATCGAGGAGCGGGCGGGCGGCGATCCGGGCCGGGCCGATGCGATCCGGGCGCGGGTTCTGGGGGTGATCGGCGACAGTCTGCGCGATCTTGTGCCGGGGTCGGACGAGGCGGTGGAGGTCAAGCGGGTTCTGCAGGCCGAGGGGCTCTGGTCGCAATACCTCGAGGTGGGGATCGGGCCGGATGCGGAGGTCTTTACCAAGGCGCAGCCGATGGCGGCGGTGGGCTGGGGCGCCTCGGTCGGCCTGCATCCGATCTCGCGCTGGAACAATCCCGAGCCGGAGGTGGTGCTGGCGGTGGCGTCCTCGGGCCGCATCGCGGGGGCGACGCTGGGAAATGACGTGAACCTGCGCGATGTCGAGGGGCGCTCGGCCCTGCTTCTGGGCAAGGCCAAGGACAACAATGCGGCGGCGGCCATGGGGCCGTTCATCCGGCTGTTCGATCAGGACTTCGGGCTGGACGATGTGCGCGGGCTGGAGCTGACCATGACCGTGACGGGCGAGGACGGGTTCGTGCTGGAGGGGCGGTCCTCCATGTCCGAGATCAGCCGCGATCCGGCCGATCTGGTGGCGCAGACCTGCGGGCGGCATCATCAATATCCCGACGGGTTCATGCTGTATCTGGGCACGATGTTCGCGCCGGTGCAGGACCGTGACGGGCCGGGGCAGGGCTTCACCCATCATCTTGGCGATGTGGTGACGATCGCCACGCCTGCGCTGGGCGCGCTCGAGAATACGGTGCGGCTGGCGACCGAGGCCCCGGAATGGACATTCGGCACGGCCGCCCTCATGCGCAATCTGGCGGGGCGGGGGTTGCTCTGACAGGGCGATCCGGACGACATCACCGCCCGCGGGCGGACAAGGGAGGCATGACATGACCTACAGAGCTGCAGAAGACCGCTATGAGCGGATGGTCTATCGCCGCTGCGGCAGATCCGGGCTGAAACTGCCCGCCGTCAGCCTTGGCCTGTGGCATAACTTCGGCCATGACTTTCCCCATGACGTGAAACGGCGCATCTGCCACACGGCCTTTGACCACGGCATCACGCATTTCGACCTGGCCAACAACTATGGCCCCCCGCCCGGTTCGGCCGAACATGCCTTCGGGTCGATCATGGCCGAGGATTTCAGGGCGCACCGGGATGAGCTCATCATCTCGTCCAAGGCGGGCTATCACATGTGGGACGGCCCCTACGGCGAATGGGGCAGCCGGAAATACCTGATCGCCTCATGTGACCAGAGCCTCAAGCGGATGGGGCTGGACTATGTCGACATCTTCTATTCCCACCGCTTCGATCCCGACACGCCACTCGAGGAAACGATGGGCGCGCTGGATTACATCGTGCGCTCGGGGCGGGCGCTGTATGTCGGCATCTCGTCCTACAATTCCGAACGCACGCGCGAGGCGGTGGCGATCCTGAAGGATCTGGGCACGCCCTGTGTGATCCATCAGCCATCCTACAACATGCTCAACCGTTGGGTGGAGCGCGACGGGCTCAGGGAGACGCTGGCCGAACTGGGCGTGGGGTCGATCGCCTTCACGCCGCTGGCGCAGGGGATGCTGACGCGGAAGTATCTGGGCGGGGTGAAGGAAGGCCGTGCCGTGCAAGGCAAGAGCCTGAACCCCAGGATGCTGTCGGAGAAGGCCATCGCCAATATCGCCAGGCTGAACGAGATCGCCGAAGGCCGCGGGCAGACGCTGGCGCAGATGGCGATTGCCTGGGTGCTGCGCGACGGTGGCATCACCAGCGCGCTGATCGGGGCATCAAGGCCCGAGCAGGTGGTCGATTGCGTGGGCGCAGTGACGAACCTGGATTTCACGCCCGAGGAACTCGCGCTGATCGACGACTATGCGGATGAGGAGAAGATCAACCTCTGGGCGCAATCGGCCGAGATCGAGGGCTGAGATCGTGCGGGGCAGAGATGGCTTGTACAAAGCTGCCCGTGGGTGGGGGAAACAGGCCAGATGACGGTCAGCGAATTGTGCATTTACGATCTTGAGGCGGCCGATGTCCGGATCGTTCTGCAGCATGAGGGCGTGATCGAGGCGCCGAACTGGCACCCGGCGGGCTATCTTGTCGTCAATGGCGGGGGGCACCTGTTCCGGGTTGCCCTCGATGATCCGGGGCTTGTTCCGCTGGACACGGGCTTTGCCACGGCCTGCAACAACGATCATGGCCTGTCGCCGGATGGGCGGCTTCTGGTCTTGTCGGACAAGACCGAGACGGGGCAGTCCTGCGTCTACGCGCTGCCTGTCGAAGGCGGTGCGCCGCGTCGGGTGACCGACAAGGTTCCGTCCTGGTGGCATGGCTGGTCGCCCGACGGGGCGTGGATCGTCTATGCGGCGGCGCGCGACGACGGGCCGGTGGCGATCTATGCCTGTCCGGCGGCGGGCGGCGCGGAGGTCTGCCTGACCGACGCCTTCGACCATGCCGACGGGCCGGATTACAGCGCCGACGGCCAGTGGATCTGGTTCAATGGCGAACGCGAGGGCGCGGTCGATCTGTGGCGTATCCGGCCCGATGGCACGGATCTGGAACGGATGACCGCGGATGCGTCGGTGAACTGGTTTCCCCACCCGTCGCCCTGCGGGTGCCATGTCGTCTATCTGGCCTATCCGGCGGGCACCGCCGGTCATCCGGGCGGGTTGGAGGTGGTGCTGCGCCTGATGCCGCAGGGTGGCGGCCCGGCCCGCGATCTTGTGCGGCTTCATGGCGGGCAGGGCACGATTAACGTGCCCTCCTGGGCGCCCGACGGGCGCGCCTTCGCCTTCATGCGCTATCGCGACTGAATTGCCGCAAGGGTGGCGCGGGCTGAAGCCGGCGTGACGATCCGGGCTTTACTTCACCGGCGCCGGGGGCTTTTGCTTCGTCCCGGTTCAGGACGGACAGGGTCGGATGCCAGTCTTTTCAGCACGACCGGGGGTGCGGATGCCGCTGGCCCTGCCGGGCCAGGTCATCGGCCTCATGGGCGGATCCTTCGATCCGGCCCATGAGGGGCATGTGCAGATCACCAGTGCCGCGCTTGCACGCTTTGCGCTGGACCAGGTCTGGTGGCTGGTCAGCCCCGGCAATCCGCTCAAGGCACACGGACCTGCTCCTCTTGAGCGGCGGCTGGCGGCGGCATCGGCGCTGATGCGGCACCCGCGCGTGCATGTCACCGATCTCGAGGCGCAGATCGGCACCCGCACGACGGCCCGGACCCTGCGCTGGCTGGTGACGCGCGCTCCGGGGGTGCGTTTCGTCTGGCTGATGGGGGCGGACAATCTGGCCCAGTTCCATCGCTGGCAGGACTGGGAGAGCATCCTGCACATGGTTCCCGTGGGGGTGCTGGCGCGGCCGGGCCATCAGATGGCGGCGCAATTCTCGCGCGCGGCGCGGATGTATCGCGGGGCGCGGTTGCCGGATCATGCGGCCCGTCTGCTGGGCCGCACCGCCACGCCGGCCTGGTGCTATGTCACGGTGCCGATGTCGCCGCTGTCATCGACGCGGCTGCGGGCTGCGGGGGTCTGGACGCCCTCGGGGCCGGATGGTGGCGGGTTGGACGGCGTCACGGATGCCGGTGAAGTTATGGGGCGGACATTGCCGGTCGGCGAGGGTTCCGTTTAGGTTTCGGTGCGATGACAGTGCGATTCTCAGGGCTTACACGGCGCGGCGTTCTGACCGGTCTTCTGGCTTCGGCCGCGACGGCGGGGGGGGCGGAGGCGCCCTTGCGCGCGCTGCGACCGGTCGCCCGCCCGGCCGTGCCTGGGCCCGAGGCCGAGGGGGTGGTGCGCGCGGCCAATCTGAGCGGCCGGATCGCCTGGGCGCTGGCCGATGTGCGCACCGGCGCGGTCGTTGACGGAAGTGCGGCCGATGTGGCGATGCCGCCGGCGAGTGTCGCCAAGGTCCTGACCGCGGCCTATGCGCTTGATGTGCCTGGGCCCGATCACAGGTTCGAGACGCGCCTCATCGCCACCGGACATATCGACGGCGGGATCATCGCCGGGGATCTGGTGCTGGCCGGCGGCGGCGATCCGGTGGCCCCCCCCGCCGCTCGCCCCCTCCCGGCCGCGCGGGGGCGGGCCGCGGGGGTGCGCGGGGGGCGGGGCGAGTTCCTGGTCTGGGGGGGTGCGCTGCCCTTTCAGCCCCGGATCGCCGACGAGCAGCTGGATCAGCTTGCCTACAACCCGGCGGTCTCGGGGCTGAACCTCAATTTCAACCGGGTGCATTTCGAATGGGCCCGAAACGGTTCGGGCTACCGGGTGACGATGGATGCCCGCTCGGACCGGTTCCGCCCCGATGTCAGCATGGCGCGGATGCAGGTCGTGGAACGGGCGTTGCCGGTCTATACCTATGCCTCGAACGGCGCAGGCTTCGACGAATGGACCGTGGCCCGTGCCGCACTGGGCGACGGCGGCGCGCGCTGGTTGCCGGTCCGCAAGCCCGCGCTTTATGCGGGCGATGTGTTCGGGACACTGGCGGCGGCCCAGGGCGTGACGCTGCCTCCGGCGCGCGAGGTGGCGCAGCTGCCCGCCGGGTCGGTCGTGGCGCGGCTGCAGAGCGACCGGTTCGAGGACATGGCCCGCGTCATGCTGCAGCATTCCACCAACATCACCGCCGAGACGATGGGCCTGACCGCATCGGCCGTACGCGGGCATACGGTGCAGAGCTTGAGCGACTCGGGCCGGGCCATGGCGGACTGGGCACGCACGCGGCTGGGGATGACCGGGTCCTTCGTCGATCATTCGGGGCTGGGCGATGCCTCGCGCATCGCGCCGGGGCAGATGGTGGCGGGGCTTCTGGCAGCGGCCACGGGTGACGCGCGGCTGCGGGCGCTGCGCGCGATCCTGCGTGACATCCCCATGATCGACGCGAATGGTGAACGCCTTGCCTCGCCCCCGGGGCGGGTCCTTGCCAAGACCGGCACGCTGAATTTCGTCAGCGGACTGGCCGGCTACCTGCAGCCCAACAGCGGCCCGGAACTGGCCTTCGCGATCTTTGCCGCCGATCTGGACCGCCGCGCCGTTGCGCTGGCCTCGGGCGACGAGGTGCCGCAGGGCGCGCGCGACTGGAACCAGAGGGCGCGGCGGCTGCAGCACCAGATGTTGCGGCACTGGGCCGGGGCGTTCCGGGTCTGACCCGGTTGGGCTTTCAGCCCGGCCGGTGTCGTCAGATCTGCATGTGCCGCGCGCGTGCCCCGCGCTCGATCGCCGCGGCGTGGAGACGGTCGATGTTCAACTCGTCGCGGATCTCCTCGAGCATGCGCAGTTCCGGCCCGCTCAGCGCGCCGTCAGCCGCCGCCACATCGCACGACAGGGCATAGGCCGTCTCGAACAGCCGTTCGGGCAACGACTGGCGGATAAGGGCGAAAAGCGCGTCCAGACCCTCTTCGGGTTCCAGCAGGTCGAAGACGATCCGGCTGATGATCGGCAGCGTGTTGGCATCGTAGTCGGCGAAGATCGGCAGGTTGTTGACGATCGTGGTGATCTTGACCAGTTCCGAGGTGCGGATCGTCTCGTCCGAGGCGGAGACGGCGATCATCAGGGCGACAAGGCTGTCCTGTATCGTCAGCGTGGGCAGAGCGCTCATTTGGGTGGTCCTTTCCGGCTCGACTCTATTAGGGATCGGCGGGGCGGTCTGGCAAGGCCGGACCGGGGCAACAGGAGAGGATGTGATGGCCGAGGATCTGCGCGGGACTGCAGAGCACCGGATGCGGGCCTGGGGGTGCACGCCCGACGGGGACGCGATCGTGACGGATGACGCCTTCCTCATGCCGGTGCGGCGGGTGGGCGTCCCTCTGATGCTGAAGGTTGCCGATCCCGACGGGGACGAGGTCGGGGCGGCGGCGATCCTGGCCGCACTCGGGGGGCGGGGCGCGGTGCAGCTTGTCGAGGCGGCGGGGTCTGCACTCTTGATGGAGCGGGTGACCCATGCCGGCCCGAGCCTTGCCCAGATGGCGCTGGGCGGACAGGACGGGGCCGCGATGACGGTGCTGATTGATCTGACGCTGGAGGTGCAGGCCGGACTTGCCGGGGTCGATCTTCCCGACCTGATCCCTTTTGACCGGCGTATGGCGGCCTTTGCCGAGGCGCTGGCCGAACCGGGTCTTGACGGGGCCACCGTCGGCCTTCTGGCCCGTTTGAGCGACATGGGCCACGAGATTGCCGGAGACCCGGCCGGATGGATCGCGCTGCATGGCGACATGCATCATTTCAATGCGCTGCACGATGCGGCCCGGGGCTGGCTGATGATCGATCCGAAGGGCATCCTTGGCCCTGCGCCCTTCGATTTTGCCAACATGATCCTGAACCCGCTGCCCCATGCCGATCTGGTCATGGCCCCCGCACGGATGGAGCGGATGGCCGGAATGGTTGCCGAACGGCTGGGCACACCCGCGCGCGAGGTGCTTCTGTGGGTCTGCCTGCAGGCGGGGCTTGGGCTTGCCTGGAGCCTGTGGGACAGCGAGCGGCCCTATTGGGAGCGGGGTCTTGAGGTCGCCTCGGGCCTTGCGGGGCTGCGGCTGTGAGGGGGTTTGTTGACGCTGTCCCCCCCGGGGACTAGAGGGTGCGGGCGGCCAAGGGGGCCGTTTTCCGACGGGGCAAAAGATGACCTCTCTGCGCGAGGCGGGACTTCAGGCGAAGGCGTGGCCCTTTGAAGAGGCGCGCGCGCTGCTCAAGCGCTTCGACAAGGCCCCTCCGGAGAAGGGCCATGTCCTGTTCGAGACGGGCTACGGCCCCTCGGGCCTGCCCCATATCGGCACATTCGGCGAGGTGCTGCGCACCACGATGATCCGCCGCGCCTTCGAGATCATCTCGGACATTCCCACCCGGCTGATCTGCTTTTCGGACGATCTGGACGGGATGCGCAAGGTGCCCGACAACGTGCCAAGCCCGGGCATGCTGCGCGAACACCTGCAGCGCCCGCTGACCAGCGTGCCCGATCCGTTCGGCGAATACCCCAGCTTTGGCGATCACAACAACGCCATGCTGCGCCGGTTCCTCGATACCTTCGGGTTCGAATACGAGTTCATCAGCGCGACCGAGTTCTACCGCTCGGGCCGGTTCGACGATATCCTGCGACGCGCGGCCGAGCGCTATGACGCGATCATGGAGATCATGCTGGCCTCGTTGCGCGAGGAACGCCAGCAGACCTATTCCTGCTTCCTGCCGATCCATCCCGAAACCGGCCGCGTGCTCTATGTCCCGATGAAGGAGGTCAACGCCCGCGACCACACGATCACCTTCGATGACGAGGACGGTCGGGAATGGACGCTGCCGGTGACGGGCGGCAATGTGAAGCTGCAATGGAAGCCCGATTTCGGCGCGCGCTGGGCCGCGCTTGACGTCGATTTCGAGATGTATGGCAAGGACCATTCGACCAACACGCCGATCTATGACGGCATCTGCGAGGTGCTGGGCGGGCGAAAGCCCAACCATTTCACCTATGAGCTGTTTCTGGACGAAGGCGGGCAGAAGATCTCGAAGTCCAAGGGCAATGGCCTGACCATAGACGAATGGCTAAGCTATGCAGCGACCGAAAGCCTGTCCTATTTCATGTATCTCAAGCCCAAGACGGCCAAGCGGCTGCATTTCGACGTGATCCCCAAGGCGGTGGACGAATACCACCAGCAGTTGCGCGCCTATGCGGGGCAGGATGCCGCCGGGAAGCTGAACAACCCGGTGTTCCACATCCACGGCCATAATGTGCCCGCGTCGAACATGGTCGTGCCCTTCGCGATGCTTCTAAACCTTGCCAGCGTGGCGGGGGCCGAGGACAAGTCGGTCCTGTGGTCCTTCATCAAGCGTTACGCGCCCGAGGCCGACCCCGCGACCCATCCCGATCTGGACGCGGCGGCGGGCTTTGCCGTGCGCTACTATCAGGACCGGGTGAAGCCCGAGAAGCATTACCGCCTGCCCGACGCGAAGGAGCGCGCGGCGATGGAGGACCTTGTGGCACGTCTGCGCGTCTGGGACGGCCCGCCGGATGCCGAGGCGCTGCAATCGCTGGTCTTCGCCGTGGGGCGCGAGCATGGGTTTGATCCCCTGCGCGACTGGTTCAAGGCGCTCTACGAGGTGCTTCTGGGCGCCTCGGAAGGGCCGCGCTTCGGCGGGTTCATCGCGCTTTACGGCGTGGCCGAAAGCATCGCGCTGATCGAACAGGGTCTGGCGGGGGCCTTTGCGACCGAGGCGGCGGAATAGTCAGCCGCCGTCCTGCCGTTGTTTCCACAGATCGGTCCAGATCGCGGCCTGCGCCTTGCCGGGCCCGGCGCAGAGCCGTTCGCCAAGTGGCAGCGCGCGGGCAAGCAGGTCCGACTGGCGCGCGGCGATCGCCCCGGACAGGGCTGCGCGTTCCGCCTCGGGCAGGTCGGCGGCAGCCGCGCGGGCCGACAGCACGTCGAGGTCGTTGAACAGCCCCAGCACCTCGCCCAGATCGCCGGCCGCAGACAACCGGGGGGCGGCAAGCTCGGGCCAGAGCGGCCTGAGGAACCTGAGCTGGTATTGCATGTAGCGGACCGACTTGCGCCAGTCGTGCAGGCGGGCGGGCGTTGGGTCGTCCCGCACGGCGGCAAGGCCCCGGCGCGCCCGGTCATGCGACCCTGCGATCCCTGCGGCCAGCGTCCGAACCCCCTTGTCCCGGAGGTGCCATGCCTTCGCCCGCTTGCGGAAGGCCTTCAGGGCGGCGCGCGCCTTTCGGACGATGGCGCCCGTCTCCTCCTCGGTCCGGAGCGCGGCGCTGCGGGCCGTCAGCGCGGCATGCAGCGCGGGAAAGGCCGCGGCGGCGCCCGGCAGGCTGTCCAGCGTGGCCAGCGTCACATCGCTGTCGCGCAGCGCGGCATTCTCGCGGGCGTAGTCCTCGAACCCCGGCCGGACCAGTTGCAGCAGGCCACGCATGCGCTTGATCCGTTTGCGGACCTCGTGGACGCTCGACCGGCCCGACGAGTCGGGCCCGTCGAGCCTGGCCAGAGCCTCGGCCGCGGCGGTGCGGCACGCGCGGCGGAGCGAGTCGCAGGCGGAATGGTCGGGGGCGTGACGACGGGGGGCCATTTCGCAAGAAGATAGCCAGACGCGCGGCAATTTGAAACTGGTTGCCGCCGGACCACGTATCCAGGTCATGACAACCTGACCGCGAGGTGTGACGATGAAGCGACTGCTTGCCGCGCTCTTGACGCTCTGGGCCCTGTCCGGGCCGCTCTCCGCAGATGATGCGACCGATATCCGGGGGGTCATCTCGAACCAGCTCGACGCCTTCAACGACCGGGATGTGGACGGGGCCTTTGCCTATGCCAGCCCCGCGATCAAGGGCATGTTCGGCAGTCCGCAGAATTTCGGCCGGATGGTCGAACAGGGCTATCCGATGGTCTGGAGCAATTCCGACGTGCAGTTTCTCGACCTGCGCGACGAGGGCGGACGGCTGACCCAACGGGTGATGATGCGCGATCCCTCGGGCGCGCGGCATGTGCTGGACTACCAGATGATCCAGACCGGGGACGGCTGGCAGATCAACGGTGTCTGGATCGTGCCCATGCCGGATGTCGGGGCCTGAGCCTGCACCCGGGCGCGCGTTCCCCGACGCCCACGCCTGATGTTGCCTGAAGCGGTGCGCCGGCGCCGCTGATCGCGCCCGTTGCGCGGGCCGCCGGGCAGCGCGCGGGCCGCTCAGCCCGGGTTTACCCCTGTCCCGTAGGTCTTGGCCATCCGCGCGGCCCCCGTTGGCAGTGCGGGGCGCCGCTGGGGCGCCGGATCGGGCGGGCGGGTTGGGCCGGGTGGCGGCCTGCGGGCCGGGGCGGCCCCCCGCCTGCCCCGCGAGAGGGGACAGGATGAACAAGGCAATCACCGACGGGCTGGCGCTGATGCCGCCGCCCTTTGCGGCGGGACTCGGCACCTGGTCGAGCGGCAATGGCACGCCGGGGTCGGATACCTATGCGGGTTCGGGCGGAGGCGTCTTCGTGCCGGCCGATCAGGATTTCGGCGGCTGCCTCGAGATCCTGAAGACCGCCAGCACCCAGCGGCTGCGCTGGATGGGTCAGTCTCCGATCCTACCGGGCTGCTATCTGCGCGTCACGGCACGCGTCAAGGCGATCGCGGGGTCTCTGCCGGCGGTGCGGATCGCTGGCTTTGCCGCCAATGCGCAGGGCAATGCGGTGGGCGGGGTCACCACGACCGGCCCCTCGACCCAGTTGACCACCTATGGCGAGGTGGTCGAGGTCACCGCGATCATCGGCACAGGCAACCGTGGCGGCGTCGACATGGTCTGGAGCAATGTGGCCTATGGCCATCTTGGCCTTGACCTGACCGGCCCGAGCGGGGGCGTCGTGCGGATCGACGATATCGAGATCGAGGATGTCACAAGCGTCTTCGTGCGCAAGATGATGGCTCAGGTCGATGTGCGCGATTACGGCGCACGCGGCGATGGTGTCACGAATGACGGGCCGGCCTTCAAGGCCGCGGATGCTGCGGCCGATGGGCGGACGATCCTGGTGCCTGCGGGAACCTATTTCCTTGGCGAGCATGTGACGCTGCTGAACCGGGTGCGGTTCGAGGGGACGATGGTCGTGCCCCCCCAGTTCCGGTTCATCTTGCAGAAGAATTTCGACCTCACCACCTATATCGACGCCTTCGGCAACGAGCAGATGGCCTTTCGCAAGGCGTTTCAGGCGCTCCTGAACTTTTCCGACCACGAGGGCCTCGACCTTTGCGGGCGGCGGATCAACCTAGACGCACCGATGGACATGCAGGCCGCCGATCCTTCGCGCACGACCTTCGCCACGCGGCGGGTTCTGCGCAACGGCCAGTTCCAGCCCAATTCCGGCCCGGCCTGGAACGATATCGTGGTGACCAGCCAGGCCAGCTATTCGACGAACAACGCCACCCGGCTTAGCAATGTGGCCAATATCGCCAACATCAGGGTGGGCAGCCTTGTCACCGGAGCGGGCGTCGGGCGCGAGGTCTATGTGACGGCGGTCAGCATCTCGCAACAGCGCGTCACGCTGAGCAAGCCGCTTTTCGGTGCAGCGGGAACGCAGACCTATACCTTCCGGCGCTTCCAGTATCTTCTTGATTTTTCGGGCTTTGACGCGCTCAGCCAGTTCGTGATCTCGGATGTCGAGCTGCAGTGCAACGGCATCGCCAGTGGCGTCATGCTGGCGCGTGACGGGCTGACCTTTGCGATGCGGGATTGCTTCGTCACCAAACCCAAGGACCGGGGCATCACCTCGATCGGGATCGGCTGCCAGGGGTTGTTGATCGACCGCTGCCAGTTCCTGTCGAACGAGCAGCCGCTGAACGTCAGCCAGCGCACCACCATCGCGATCAACACCAATGCCAATGACATCAAGCTGCGCGACAACCGCGTGGTCATGTTCCGGCATTTCTGCATCGTGGGCGGATCGGGCGCGCTGGTGACGGGGAACCACTGGTTTCATGGCGACACAAGCACCAGCGGCGTACGCCAGGGCGGGCTCATCATCACCACGCCGAACCCCAAGATGATGATCACCGGCAACTACATCGACAACAATTCGATCGAATGGACCAACGAATACAGCGTCAATCCGGCCTTCACCAACCAGTTCAGCTTCGGCGGGCTGACGATCACCGGCAACACCTTCACGGTGAACAATGTGGCGGCCTGGTTCAGCTGGATCGTGATCAAGCCCTATGGGCCGGGGCATTTCATCTCGGGGCTGAGCGTGGTGGGCAATGTGTTCCGTGCGCTCAACGGGGTGATCACCCGGGTCGAGCGGGTCGACACGACCTTTGCCGATCTCGACTACGGGCGGATGCGCAACATCGTCTTTCAGGGCAATGCGTTCAACGGGATCTCGGAATTCGTTCACAACCCGCTGAGCATGACGCATCAGCAGTCCTCGAATTCGCGGACCTGGACGATTTCGCCGGATCCGAACCTGCCGTTCCGCGGCTGGGCCCGGACGATCGAGGCCGTCACGCCGGTTCGCCAGCTGACCGATGCCGCCGGGCGGGCGGTCTATGAGGCGCCCTATGCGGTGCCGGAGACGGGCAGCAGCCGGCGGCGGTTCCAGATCGTGTTCAACACGCCGGTCTCGGGACGGGTGCGATGCGTCGTGAGGATGGACAATCCGTTCTAGCACCGGAAGACCATGCGCCGGGCTCGACCCGGGAACGGCAGGAAAAGGGCATCTTCGGATGCCCTTTTTGGTTTCCATTCCGACACATCCTTGGGCAAAACATTCCTGACTGCCCATCTGTTGGGCGAAAGTCCGGGTCAATGGGGTGCAGGCGCGCTTCGCTCGGGCCAGCGCGGCCGAGATTTGGCAAATCTCGGCGGTGACGACTGGACCCCGCAGACCGATGCTCGACGCCTGTTCCCCCGCCCATGCCGCAGGACCGCCGCGCCAGATGCCGCCGCGCGCGGAAGGAGAATTGCGGCTGTCGGCGCGGCTGTCGGGCGGGCGGAGCCGGATCGACGACCTGCGGCAGGCAGGCTCGCTCAGGGCGCTGTTTCCACGGCCTCACGGAGCGGCGCTCGACGCGGTGTTTCTGAACACTGCCGGCGGGTTGACCGGCGGGGACCGGATGCGGATCGAGGCGCGGGCCGAGGCGGGGGCGCGGATCGTGATCTCGTCGCAGGCAGCCGAGCGAGGCTACCGCGCCGAGGCGGGCGAGGGGGCGCGGATCGAGGTCGGGCTTGCGGTCGAGGCGGGGGGACGGATCGACTGGCTGCCGCAGGAGACGATCCTGTTCGACGGCGCGGCGATCGCGCGGCGGATGTCGGTGACGCTGGCCCCGGGGGCGGTGGCGCTGCTTGCCGAGGCGGTGATCCTCGGACGCACGGCGATGGGCGAGGAAGTTGGCGTGCTCAGGTTCCGCGACCGCTGGGAGGTGCGGCGGGACGGGCGGCTGCAGTTCGTCGAGGCGCTGGATATGACGGGGGATGCGGCGGCGCTGATGGGCCGGCCGGGGATCGGCGGCGGGGCGCGGGCGCTTGCGACGGTCGTCTTTGCGGCGCCGGGGGCGGAGGGGCAGTTGGACGAGCTGCGTTCGCTGTTGCCTGTCACGGCAGGAGTGTCGGCCGTGGCCGAGGATCTGGTGGTCCTTCGGATGCTTGCGGGCGACGGGTTCGAAATGCGGCGGGGTCTGGTGCCGGTGCTCGAGCATCTGGCAGGCGGACCCTTGCCGAAGGTCTGGAGATTGTAGGCGATGCAACTGACCCCGAGGGAGAAGGACAAGCTGCTGGTGGCCATGGCGGCCGAGGTGGCGCGGCGCAGGCTTGCGCGGGGGGTGAAGCTGAACCATCCCGAGGCGATCGCGCTGATCACCGATGCGGTCGTCGAAGGTGCCCGCGACGGGCGGTCGGTGGCCGACATGATGGAGGCGGGGGCAAGGGTCGTGCGGCGCCAGGACTGCATGGAGGGGGTCGCCGAGATGATCCACGATGTGCAGGTCGAGGCGACGTTCCCGGACGGGACCAAGCTGGTGACTGTACATGATCCGATCCGCTGAGCGGGCCGGAAATTTGGCCAAATTTCCGGGGGGGGGGGGGGGGGGGGGGGGGGGGGGGGG
>JAFIEN010000085.1 GCA_020832515.1 Rubellimicrobium sp.
CTGTTTCTGGAAGCCGACTGCACGGTGACGCTGGCCCATTCGCGCACCCGCGACCTGCCTGCACTGGCGCGCCAGGCCGATATCCTGGTCGCCGCCGCCGGGCGGCCCGGCATGGTCAAGTGTGACTGGATCAAGCCGGGCGCGACGGTGATCGATGTGGGCATCAACCGCATCCCCGCCGAGGGCGGCAAGACCCGGCTTGTGGGTGATGTCGATTTCGCCGGCGCCGCGGCCGTGGCCGGTGCGATCACGCCAGTGCCGGGCGGGGTTGGCCCCATGACCATCGCCTGCCTGCTGGCCAATACGCTGACCGCCTGCTGCCGCGCGAATGGACTGGCGGAGCCGGAAGGTCTGACGGCCTGATGCATTTCCTCTCAGGACTTCCTTAAGAAGAACAGGATTATTGATTTCGGGTGCCGCTCCCGTTTAACCACGGAAGCGTGGTGGTGTGGGCGATATGGTTACGGGAGACGGGTGCTGAAACTGAGGAACTCGAAATCCGTGGAGTTGATCCGGCTGGTTCTGGCTGAAACCGTCAGGCGAAGCCTGCATCCGATTTCCATTGCGATCTGGCTGGCCGCATCGGTCCTTGCAGCTCTTGCAGGGCCATTCGGCACATTCAATGCGGGCTCGATCGAATTGATCGCGCTTTACTGGATGATCGTTATCGGTACGGCGATCCCGCTGGGCCATGCCATTCGCATCCTGGTGACCGAATGTCTGTCGCACAGGCCGGTGATGCAGCACGATGTCATGGTGCCCTCGATCATGGCGATGCTTTACACACCATTCGTGATGCTCTGCAACCGGGTGATCCTTGGCAAACCGCCAGATGAAGGCGTGTCGCAGCTCATGTTCTTTCTGACGGTCCTGATCATCGCCTGCATGGTGTCGATCCTCATTGTGGTGTTCCGCAACGTTGCCGAGCTCGATGCGGGCGACCGGGGCGGCCGCGACAGGGGGGCGAACACGGGGGGCGCGACAACGGGGGACGACGCATTGCGGCCGCGCCTTCTGGACAGGATCGGCGCGCCTGCCGGGGCCGGGCTGTTGCGGATGACGGTGGACGATCACTATGTGATCATCCATCTGGATGACGGATCTGTTCACCGTCTGCTGATGCGCTTTGCCGATGCGGTGGCCGAGGCATCGGGGATCGACGGCTTTCTTACCCATCGGTCGCATTGGGTGGCAGTGCAGGCCGTGCAGGGCCTTGAACGGGATGCCGGGCGCGAGGTGGTGATGTTGATCGACGGCTCGTCCGTACCTGTCAGTCGCACTTTCCGCAGCCATCTTGCCGCACTTCTGTCCGGCCCTCGCGATGACGGAGCGCCTGCTTCCGTGCGTTTCACACGCCGGGCAGAGGCGCCAGGATCGCGCACCGCCCGGTAAGGATGACGAAGGCCTTTGGGCCAAACCGGTGCCGGAGGGCCGGTGCGGCGGCACTGAGGCCGCCAGTATAGGCACCATAGGCGGGGAGTATCACACGGGCGGCATCGAAGACGAAGCAGGGCCGCGCGCGCCCGGCACCGGGGAGGGCGAACTTGGGATGGTAATGGCCCGAGACTTCGTTCGTCGAGCCGGCAAGGGTCTCGTGGCGGTAGGTGAGGCCGCCGATGATGACTTCGGCCCGGTGGCTGCCCCCCAGATCGACGGGGCCGGGGTCGTGGTTGCCGGCGATCCAGATCCAGTCGCGCCCGGCCTGCAGGCGAAGGATCGTGTCGCGCTCGGCCCCGGTCAGGCTGTCGGCGGCGGCGGGATCGTCGAAACTGTCGCCGAGGCAGATCACCCGCCGCGCACCGGTTGCCGTCAGATCGCTGGCAAGGCGGTCGAGCGTTTCGACGGTCTCGTAGGGGGGAAGCATGATCCCCTGGCGGCGGGCGACACGGTCGGACTTGGCCAGATGCAGGTCGGAGACGCAGAGAAGGCCCTCGGCCGCGTCGAAAAGCGCGCCTGAGGGAAGCGCGCAGAGCCGCGCGGTGCCGAGGGTGAAACTGCAGGCGTTCATGCTGTGTTCCTGCCGCGCCCGGACGGCAGAGGCAAGCGCCGTGTGGCGACGTTGCATGAGTACTTTTGCCAAAGCGAAGCAGGCGAGCGGGCGTCAGGGGGCGAGGCCCGCCTCTTGCAGCAGGCGCGCGGCGGTTTCGGCGACAAGCCTTTCGCGGCCTTCGCCCGCGACGGGCACCTTGCCGGCTTCGAGGAACAGGGGCGCGGCAAGGGGGGTGACGCGGGTCAGGCGGACCAGGTCGACACGGCCGCGGGTGCGGGCGATCATCTCTTCGATGCGGCCGAAATCGACGAGGCCGCGCAGGGCCTCTTCCCGGGTCACCTGCAGCATGAGGTGGTCGGGGTCGTATTTCGCCAGCGTGTCGTAGAGGATGTCCGAGGAAAACGTCGCCTGCCGCCCGGATTTGCGGGCCTGTGGCAGGTTGCGCTCGATTAGCCCCGCGATCGTGGCCGAGGCGCGGAAGGTGCGCTTCATCACGGCATTGCCCTTGAGCCAGGTCTCGAACCCTTCACGCAGGTTTTCGGCCTCGAACAGGGGGGCGGGGTCGGTCAGGGGCTGGAGGCCCCAGATCAGGGTTGCGTAGTCTGTGGAGACGAAACCCAGCGGTTCAAGCCCCAGAGCCTCCATCCGCTGGGTGAGGAGAAGGCCGAGGGTCTGTTGCGCGTTGCGCCCCGCGAAACCGTAGATGCAGGCATGTTCGCGCCCGTCATGGGGGAAGCTTTCGATCAGGATGCGGTCGGCCTCGGGCAGTTTCGACACCTCGCGCTGAAGCGCCAGCCAGTCGGCGGTGTGGCGGGGCAGGTCGGGCCAGTCATCCTGCCGGAACATCTGAAGGATGTGGGCGGAAAGCTGGGTGGAGGTCGCGAATTTGGTGCCCATGAAGGTGGCGATTTTCGGTGGCTTGTCGGCGCGGCGCGACACCTCGACCGTCATTTCGCGCAAGGATTCGTAGCGGACGATCTGGCCGCCCATCAGGAAGGTGTCGCCGGGGGTGAGGGTGGCGGCAAAGGCCTCTTCCACCTCGCCCAGGTGCTGAAAGCTGCCGCGCATGCGGACCTTGACCGTGTCGGTGTCCTGAATCGTGCCGATATTCATGCGGATGCGCTGGGCGGCGCGGGGATCGCGCAATTGCCAGAGGCCGTCGGGGCGGTGCAGCAGGCGTTGCCAGCGGTCATAGGCGCGCAGCGCATAGCCGCCCGTTGCGCAGAAGGTCAGGCAATCGTCGAACTGGGGTCGGGTCAGGTCGGCATAGGCGCCGGTCGTGCGGATCTCTGCGAAGAGCGTATCGGCATCGAAAGGGCCGGCGCAGGCGGTGATCAGGATATGCTGGCAGAGCACGTCGCGGGGCCCGGGGCCGCGCGGATCGCCGTCAAGGTCATGGGCGCGGGCAGCCTGAAGGGCGGCCACGCATTCCACCACCTCGAAACGGTTGGCGGGCACGAGCAGCGCCTTGGACGGGGCGTTGTAGCGGTGGTTGGCGCGCCCGATGCGCTGGATCAGGCGCTTGACGTTCTTGGGCGCGCCGATCTGGATCACAAGGTCCACATCGCCCCAGTCGATCCCCAGATCGAGGCTGCCGGTGCAGACGATGGCGCGCAGATTGCCCGCAACCATCGCGGCCTCGACCGCCTCGCGCTGGTCGCGGGACAGGCTGCCGTGATGAATGCCGATGGGCAGGCTGTCGTCATTGGCCAGCCACAGGTTGTGGAAGAAGATCTCGGCCTGGGCGCGGGTGTTGTGGAAGATCAGCGTTGTCCTGTGGCGCTTTACCTGCTCCAGCACGGCCGGGATCGCATGGGCGGCCCCGCCGCCGGACCATGGCGGAAGTTCCTCGGTCACCAGCATGGAAATGTCGGGTTCGGGGCCGGGGTCGGCCTGCAGGATGGGGCAGGGGTCGGGGTGGCGGGCGAGCAGGCGGGCCAGCGCGGGGGGATCTTCGACCGTGGCCGACAGGCCCACGCGGCGCAGGCCGGGCGCGAGCGTCTGGAGGCGCGAGAGGGCGAGGAAGAGCTGGTCGCCGCGCTTGCTTTCGGCCAGCGCGTGGATCTCGTCCACGATGACCCTCTGGAGGCCCGCGAAGATACGGGGGGCATCCTCGTAGCTGGTCAGGAGCGCGAGGCTTTCCGGCGTGGTCAGCAGGATATGCGGCGGATCGGCGCGCTGGCGGCGCTTGGTGGTGTAGGAGGTGTCGCCGGTCCTGTCCTCGATGCGGATCGGCAGGCCCATCTCGGTGACGGGCGTCGTCAGGTTGCGGCGGATGTCGGCGGCCAGCGCCTTGAGCGGGCTCACAAAGAGCGTGTGCAGGCCTTTGTGGCTGCCGTCCGCCAGTTCCAAGAGCGAGGGGAGGAACCCCGCCAGCGTCTTGCCGCCCCCTGTGGGCGCGATGAGAAGGAGGGCCGGGTCGGTGGCGCGGGCCAGCATCTCGGCCTGATGCGGGTGGATGGTCCAGCCGCGGGTGGCGAACCAGCGGGCGAAAGGATCGGGCAGGGGCGCGGGTTCGGGCATGTCGCGGAGGATAGCGTTCTCGGGGGGCGGGGCCAGAGGCAGATTCGACCGCGCCCGCGCGGGCTTTGCCCAGCCTGCCGGGAGAGGGGCAAGAGGCCTCTTGCCAGCGGCACGATCCATCGACATTGCTGTGTCGTGACGTTCGATACCCGTCCCGGCCCGTTTTGCCAAATACTTGTACGGAAAGGGAGTTTCCGGATGCGTCGCTTCGGCTCGGCCAGTTTCGATCCCGATTTCATGACCTTTCGTCGGGACGACGGCCTGACCCTTCGCCTGACCCGGTCGGAACGGCTGCTGCTGCGGCATCTGGTGGATCATCCGGGCCGCCTGCTCAGCCGCAACCAGCTTCTGGACGCGATCTCGGAACCGGGCGCGGACAAGAGCGACCGCACGGTCGACTTCATCATCAACCGCCTGCGCGGAAAGCTGAACGACGATGCGACCTCGCCGCGCTACATCGCCACCCGCTATGGCGAGGGCTATGTCTGGGTTGCAAGGGAAACCGCCCCTGCGCCGCCCCCGGGCGGGGCATGGCTGGTCATCGGCCCGGTGCGCAGGCTGGGCGCGCTGGACTTTGCGCCCGCCGAGGCCGAGGCCTTTGTCGCGGCCCTGCAGGAGGGGTTCGTCACGGGCCTTGGCGCCGGGCGGCAGGTCGCGGTCCTGCCCGATTACCTGCCGGGCGATCTTGCCCCCGCCGACCGGCCGGACTTTGCGGTCGAGGTCACCTTTACCGCCCGTGCGGCCGATGCCGTGGATGTCGTGGTTTCGGTCGTGCAGGGGAGCACCGGCCGGATTGTCCATGTCGAGCGCGGCGCGGCCGGGTTGCCGGACAGTGCCGCCCGGATGGCGCAGCATATCCTCACGTCGATCTGGAAAGGGCATCTGCTGGATCCCCACCAGCCGCAGCCCATGGTGGTCAGCCTCAGCAAGGCGGGTATCGCGCTGACCGGTGACCCGGCCAACTGGGCCGAAAACGACGCGCGGTTGCGCGCGATGCTGAAGCAGGACCCCGATGACCCGGTCCTGCGTCTGCTTCATGCGACCCACCTGGACTCCCTCCATGTCATTGCGGGCCCTGCGTTCTTTCTCGAACCCCTCGATCTCGACGCCACCCGGGCCGAGGTCGAGGGCATCGTCACCGCCGTCTTGCCGCAGATCCAGCACGACCCCGTCCACCGGATGAGCGCGGCGCGGCTTCTGTTCTTTCTCGGGCCCGCGTTTCGCCCCCTCGCGCTTGACCTGGCGGAAGCTTCCCATGCCGAAGGCACCGCGCTTGCCGCCTCCTACGGCACGATCGGCCAGTTGCGCGCCTGCATGGGCGATATCGAGGCGGGCGTAGCGGATTATGACATTGCGCTGGGCATGACCGAACCGGGCAGCCAGTACGACCTGTTCCTGCTGGTCCTCAAGGCGCAGGCCCAGCTTGCCGCCGGGCTGCGGGACGATCTGCCGCAGACGCTTGCCACGCTCTATGAGCGCCAGCCCGAGCTTGCCCCTTTCATGGAGGTCTTCTGTTCACCTGTCGGCGCGCCTTCGCCGGTGGCGCGGATGGCGCTGGGCGCCACGCCGATCGAGCTTGCCACCGCCATGCTGCGCTATCTCTATCACTCCTGCACCGATCATTTCGTGCAGCCCGGCCACCGGCTGAACACGATCGAGGCCGGGGCGCGGCTCTATGTCGGGCGGTTCGGGGCTGCGGTCATGCCGCCTGAACTGCTGCCGGAATTCGGTCATCTGGCTGGCTGAGCGGTTCACTCCGACGAAGTGACGTTGCGTCAAACAATCCTGCAACAATTGTTCGTGATCCTTGCCCCGGGACGGCGGCAGAACTGCCTTCCCTGTCAGGGAGGATGCGATGATGACGACCTGTTCGTCGGCGAGCTACCTTGTCGATACCGTCTCAGGGCCCGATCCGGGCAAGGACGGCGCGGCAAGGATGGCTCAAAAGACAGGCTCCGGTTCTGTGGGGCAGGCCGCGGTTCCCGGTGGCCCCTTGCAGTGGTTGGCGGCCTTGATCCGGCCCTTGGGGCGTCGGCGGCCGGAAACCCTCGAGATGGCCCTGTCCCGAATGTCCGAGACCTCGCCGCATCTGCTTGTGGATATCGGTGTCCATATCGCCCCGGCGACAGGCCGCGGTCGGGCTGGGGCGGGCGGCAGGCCCGCGCTGGTGGTGACGCTTGTGACCGAAGAGATGTCCCGCGCCGGCAAGGCTGCACCCGCCGATGCCCCGATCTTGCCGGTTGCGGCGGAGTAGGGGGCGCAAGGGCAGGATTGCCCCAAGCCTTCCCCCTGACCACTCGCGCGGCCAGAGGCCGGCCACCAATCCCGGCACCATGACGAAAGCCCGCGCGCCGCGGCGCTAGTGCACGACCTTGCCTTCCTTGACGAACATGTTGTCCCAGGCCCGGTCGATCAGTTCGGGCGTCATCTGGTAGGGGATGCCCTCGAATTCGCAGATCGAGATCATCTGGTCGATCAGAAAGACCGGCTGGTAGTTGGCATAGATGTTGTCGATCGTCGGATACTTGACCTTGAGCAGGTGGATCAGCGCCTTTTCATCCAGCGGCATCTTCTTTTTCCGTGCGACCATGGCGAAGATCTTGAGGAAATCTTCCTGCCCCGGCCCGTCGATGCGGATCTTGAAGAAGATCCGGCGCAGTGCCGCCTTGTCGAAGATCTCGTTGGGGTGGAAGTTGGTCGAAAAGATCACGAGCGTGTCGAACGGCACTTCGAATTTCTCGCCCGATTGCAGGGCAAGGATGTCGCGCCCCTCTTCCAGCGGGACGATCCAGCGGTTGACGATGGACTGGGGCGGCTCTTTCTGGCGGCCAAGGTCGTCGACGATGAAGATGCCACCCGTGGATTTCAGCTGCAACGGTGCCTGATAGGTGCGCGCGACCGGGTTGTAGACCAGGTCGAGCATGTCGAGCGACAATTCACCCCCGGTGATGACCGTGGGTCGTTCGCAGCGCACATAGCGGGTGTCGTAGCGCCCCGACGTGCGGCGCAGCGAATTGGGATCGTCGTAATCCTCTTCGGCGGCGGCATGGACGATCGGGTCGTAGACCGTGATCACCTGGCCGGTGTATTCGATCGCGCGGGGGACATAGATCTTGTCACCCAGCGCATCGCGGATCCCGTTCGAGATCGAGGATTTCCCGTTGCCGGGCGGTCCATACATCAGGATCGACCGGCCCGCACCCACCGCCGGTCCCAGCTGGCCCAGCAGCGCCGGCGGCAGGATCAGATGGCCCATCGCGGCGGTCAGCTGGTCGCGGGTGATGTGGATGTTGCGGATCGACTGGCGCTTGATCTGTTCGGTATAGACGGTCAGCGGTACCGGCATCGCGCCATAGTATTCCGACTGTGCCAACGCATCGAGCGCGCGTGCCTTGCCGGCATCGGTCAGCTGATAGGCCATCTCGTTGCCGGAATTGGCGTTGAGCGTGCCCATCGCCTCGAGCAGGCGCTGCGATCGGGCCTCATCGACCAGCTCCTGTGTGACCGGGATCGGCAGGCAGATCGCGCGCGAGATCTCGGAGACCAGCGTCACGTTCATCCGAAACATCGTCTTGAGCAGGATGTCGCGCATCATCACGGGCGGCAATTGCATGCCGGAAAGCGATTTCGGCGCCGGCGGTGCGATCACCGAGGAAGTCTGCATGTTCATCTGGTCGGCCTGTCCAATGAATTGCCCCACCCCGCGGGCCTGACCCGCGGAACTGTTGCCAATGTGGCCGGGGATTGTGGCGTAAACGGGGAGGGAAGCGCGCGACCTGGCGGCAGATGGCGGGTCAGCGGGTGCCTTTGCAGATTATTGGCCCCAGATCACCGCCATTACCAGATAGGCGATCATCGTCGTCCCAAGCGTCAGGCCCATCGGAAAACGCTTGCCGGCATCCCAGCTTTCCCAATCGGGCACCATCCGGCGGATCGGGCTGCGCGCGGCCAGACGATGGCCAACCCATGAGGCAAGAAAGCAGACGATGTAGATGACCAGCAGCACCCCCAGATCGCCAGGCGCGATGAAAGGCGCCGCCGCCGCCGCGAATTTCGCATCCCCCGCCCCCATCAGCCGCACCGCATTCATCGCCATGCCGATCAGCAGCACCACGGCGAAATGCGACCAGCGCCAGAGATACTCCTCGAACGGAAGGGCCAGCGCGCCCAGGACGGCAAAGCCTGCCAGCATGGTCAGGACGGCGGTGTTGGGGATCTTCATCGTCCTGAGGTCCGACCACGCCACCCAGACCGAGACCGGGGCCGCGACGATCAGCAGGATCATGGCCTGGCTGGCGGTCGTCTCCATGGGGGCGGCGCCTCAGGCGTCAAGTGCGCGCAGGGCGCGGACGGCTTCGTCGAAATGCTGGGGATGCGTCTCGATCGCGTTCTGCAAAAGGCTGCGGCCCATGTTGATGTCGTTCTGCCGGATCGCGGTCAGGGCCAGCGTGTAAAGAAGCTGGGCCCGTTCGGTCTGGGTCATCGGGATGACGGGCAGATCATAATTGCGCTGTGCCCCCCGCGCCAGAACCAGGTTGTTCTTGGCGGTGAACAGGCCCGGCTCGTGGCGCAGCGCGTCGGTGAACAGGCGCTCTGCCCCGCGGAAGTCGCCCCGGGTCAGTTTGGAAAAGCCCCAGTTGTTCATCACGCCCGCAGGCGTCGTGGTCAGGCCGATGGCGGTCTCGTAGAAATGGTCGGCCTTGTCCCATTGCTGATTGGCATCCGCCACCATCGCCTCGAGCCGGTAGCGCCGGAAGGTCTCATGCGTGGGCGGGATCATGTTGAGTGTGGCGGCCGCCTCGTCCCACATGTTGTTGCGAATAAGGATATCGGCCATTTCCACGCTGTCCTCGGGGCCGGCCTGCGGATGGGACAGGACGGTGCGCCAGGCGGTCAGCGCCTCGGTATTGCGGTTGGCCCGGACCAGCGACACGGCAAGGCCCCGCTGCGCCTCGATCGCGTTGGGGTTCTGCGCAATGGCCGATGAGAAGAAGGCGACCGCCTCGGTCGGGTTGGCCGTGGTCAGCATCATCTGGGTGATGTTGCCCTCTTCCAGCAGGTTGAGGTCGCGCAGGGCGCGATCCACCTCGGATTCCCCCGAATTGCCGCAAGCAGAAAGGCCCAACATGGCAATACCCGCCAGAAGCGGGAAACCGTAATGGCGCATCTTGTTGCGTCCTTCTTGCTGCTCTTGCCTCAAAGCGGCTCGACTTCGTCGAAACCGCGTCTCACCAGTTGAAAATCCTGGCTGTCATTGACACCTGTATAAAACGGATCTTCCAGTTTTGCGAGAGCCAAGCGCAGGTTGTCCCTGATCTGGTCGCTATTGCCGTTATCCGTTGCAAAGGCGCGACGGAACACCTCCGAAGCCTCGCCGATCTTGCCCTGTTCCATCAACACCACGCCAAGATTGTTCCAGGCGGGCGCGAAGCTGTCGTCCTCGTCCACGGCGCGGCGCAACCATTCCTCGGCCTGGCCCAGACGGCCCATCCGCAGATTGACCGAACCCAGCGCCGAAAGCGTGTCGACGGTAAAGCCGTGCCTGAGCGTTGCACGGGTATAGGCGTCAAGCGCGAGGTCGTATTCGCCCGCCTCCATCAGGCGGTGGCCGACGATCAGCCCGTCCACATCCTCGCCCCGGCCCACACCCGGCGCATAGACACCGCCCGCCGAACGGTTCAGGCCGCCCGAGGAACAGGCGGCCAGAACAAGCAGGGCACAGACCCCGAGCAACAGCCGACCGGCCGGTTGCGCAACTTTCATGTCACCTCGTTACGGGTCCCGCACTTCGGACCCCGACCTACTGCCCCTGCGCCCCCGCAACCCCGCCGCCAAGCGTGACCGAGATTTCATAGATCGAAGGCCCGATCAGAATGATGAGGAGCGGCGGCACCGTCAACATCATCGTTGCAAGCGTCATCTTGGTCGGCAGCACATTGGCCTTTTCCTCGGCCCGCATGACCCGCTTGTCGCGCATTTCCGACGCATAGATGCGCAGTGCCTCGGCGATCGAGGTGCCGAACTGCTGCGACTGGATCAGCACGGTGACGAAGCTTGCGATGTCGGCCACGCCGCACCGCTCGGACATGTCGCGCAGGACCAGTGTCTTGTCCTTGCCGGCCTTCATCTCGTGGCTGATCATCTCGTATTCCTCGGCCAGATCGGGAAACCCGGTCTTGAGTTCGTGCGAGACGCGCAGGATCGCCTGATCCAGCGACTGGCCGGCCTCGACGCAGACCAGCATCATGTCAAGGCTGTCGGGAAAGCCGTTGGTGATGTTTTCCTGACGTGTCGCCTGACGGCGGGTAACCCAGTATTTGGGAAGCATGTAGCCTGCGATCCCCGGACCAAGGATCCAGGTGAGCAGGTTGATCGTGGTCGGCTCGGAGGTGACCGACATGTAGAAGGTGAAGATCGCCCCCAGCGTCAGAAGGCCCAGCCCCAGCGCGAACTGGGCGAAGTAGTAGATGCGGACGGCGTTCTTGGTCCGGTAGCCGGCCTGCAGAAGCTTGAGGCGTGTGGCCGAATATTCCTTCTCGTCCTTGGGTTCGAGGAATTCCGAATACCGTTCGAGCTTGTCCTTGCCATGGGCCATCCGCAGCTTGTCGGGCTTGCCCTTGGGAAGCTCCCGATTGGCCGCCTTGAGCCGGTCAAGCGGGTCCTTCTGCTGCTTGAGGGCCGCCGGAAGGACCAGCAGGATCATCAGGAACCCCAGCGCCCCGACCACAAGGAGCGGGCCCAGCTCGCCCAGATGTCCGACGATGAAGTCGTTGATGCTGTCGATGATTTCCATGACGGGCCCCTAGACCTTGATGTTCACGAGCGATCGCATGACGAAGACGTTCACGATCAGGAAGCCCGCGACAGCCAGACTGGCGGGGATGAAGACGGCCGTTTCCTTCACGTCGTCGTAGTAGTTCGGCTCGATCACGTTGATGGCCACGAGAACGACCAGCGGAAACATCGACAGGAACATGCCCGACCATTTCGCCTCGGCGGTGATCGCCTTGACGCGGCGGAACAGCTTGAACCGGGCACGGATCACCTTGGACAGGCCGTCGAGGATCTCGGCGAGGTTGCCGCCGGCCTGGCTCTGGATTGCGACGGCCACGGCAAGGAAGCGCAGATCCTGCATGTCCATCCGTTCGGCCAGCGCCTTGAGGCTTTCGGACATGTCGCGGCCATAGGCCGCCTCGTCCGAGATGACGCCCATTTCCGATCCAAGCGGGTCGGGCACTTCCTTGGCCACGATGCCGACTGCCGAAGAGAAGGGATGGCCCACCCGCAGGCTTCGCACCATCAGTTCGACCGCATCGGGCAGTTGTTCTTCCACCAGGGCCATGCGGGCCTTGGCCTTCTTGTCGACCCAGATGTAGACGCCACCCACACCCATCGCCACCGAGACAAGCGCGCGGACCGCCGTTTCGGCCCCCGTTCCGACCGACAGGCCGATGAAGGCCACGACCGACAGCCCCACCATCAGCAGGATCAGCTGCAGCGGCGAAAAGGCGATATTGGCCTTCTGTGCCTTCGAGGCCAGCATCGAGTAAAGCGGAATGCCCTGCGATTGCAGGTGCTGCGTCATCTCCTTGCGAAGCTGTTCAAGGACCTGCTCGCGCCCGCCGCCCTTTTCCAGCAGCTCGAGCCGGCGGTTGAGCCGGCTGTTGAGGCTGATCGAACGTCCGAAGACGGTCAGGTAGATGCCCTCGACCAGGACAAGGACGGCGATGAAGATCAGGCCGTAGATGATCGGTTCGGCGGAAATGCCCATGTCGCTTACCCCGCGAACGGTTCGAAGATGGAGGCCGGAAGGTCATAACCCCACAGCCGGAACCGCTCGGAGAAGTGCGAACGCACGCCGGTGGCGGTGAAATGACCGATGATCTTGTTGTCGGGCGTGAGCCCCACGCGCTGATAGCGGAAGATCTCCTGCATCGAGATGACCTCGCCCTCCATCCCGGTGATCTCGGTGATCGAGGTCATCCGGCGCGAGCCGTCCTGCAGGCGGCTTGCCTGCACGATCAGGTTGACGGCGCTGGCGATCTGGGAGCGGACGGCCTTGGTCGGCATCTCGATTCCGGCCATTGCGATCATGTTTTCCAGACGGCTGACACCGTCGCGGGCGCTGTTGGCGTGGATCGTGGTCATCGAGCCGTCATGGCCGGTGTTCATGGCCTGAAGCATGTCGATCACTTCCTCGCCCCGGGTTTCCCCCACGATGATCCGGTCGGGCCGCATCCGCAGCGCGTTGCGCAAGCAATCCCGCTGGGTGACGGCGCCCTTGCCCTCGACGTTGGGGGGGCGGCTTTCCATCCGGCCCACATGCGTCTGTTGCAGCTGGAGTTCGGCCGTATCCTCGATCGTCAGGATGCGTTCGTTGTTGTCGATGAAGGACGACAGCGCGTTGAGCGTGGTGGTCTTTCCCGAACCCGTCCCGCCCGAGACGATGACGTTCAATCGGGTCGCGACGGCCGCTTGCAGATATGCAGCCATCTCTTCGGTAAAGGCACCGAATTTTACCAGATCGTCGATGCCAAGCTTGTCTTTTTTGAACTTTCGAATGGAAACAAGGCTTCCATCCACTGCGACCGGCGGGACCATCGCGTTGAAGCGTGATCCGTCCGCAAGGCGCGCGTCGACGTAAGGGTTGCTTTCATCGACGCGCCGGCCCACGGCCGAGACGATCTTGTCGATGATCCGCAAGAGATGCTTTTCATCCTTGAAGGTGATGTCCGTCAGCTGCAGCTTGCCCGCGCGTTCGACAAAGATCTGCTGCGGGCCGTTGACGAGGATGTCGTTGACCGTGTCGTCCTTCAGAAGCGTCTCGAGGGGGCCAAGGCCCGTTACCTCGAAGAAGAGGTCCTGGTTCAGCTGGTTCCGCTCGTCCCGGTTCAGGACAATGCCCATCTCCTCAAGCGATTCGGTCGCGATGGCGTTGATTTCCTGACGCAGGTCGGACTCGCTGGCCTTTTCAAGCGCGGCAAGGTTGAGGTTGTCCAGAAGCGCCTTGTGCAGTTCGAGCTTGATCTCGCCCAGTCGTTCCTTGCGCTTCTTGTCCTTGTCCAGCGGACCCGCTTCGGCCGGCTTGACCGGCGCCTGACGCATCAGCGACCTGGGTGCCGCAGGTGCTGCAGCCGGGTCATTGGCCGCAGCCGCAGGAGCCTGTCTTGCAGCGGGCGCGGTGGCGGGGCGCGGCTGGTCAGGCTTCTTGAACTTGGAAAACATGACTTACCCTCAGGCTTTGGCTTTCGCCTTTGCGGTATCGGCGACATTGACCTCGTGAACGGACCTGGCCAGCTTTGCGATCTCCTTGCGCAGGGCATTCTTGGGAATGCCCTCGGCCAGCGGGACACCCTGATCGGTGGTCTGGCAGACCGGCTTGCCGCCATCGGGCAGCTGCACTTCGATCGCGATGCCCAGCGTCTCGGCCAGGCGCTTGACCC
>JAFIEN010000086.1 GCA_020832515.1 Rubellimicrobium sp.
GTTGCACATCCTGGGTATGGGCGTCCGCCAACTCGACCCGCTCCTGTTCCGGACCGTGGCCTCCGCGCTCGGCAGCCGGCTCCGTCTTGCCATGCACTACTGCAGCCGCTCCCGGGACGAGGCTACCGAGCGCACCGTCTCACCGCAGCGCCTGGTCTTCTATCGCGACAACTGGTACCTCGATGCCTGGTGCCATCTGCGCGACGACGCACGGATCTTCGCGCTCGACCGCATCCGCGGTACCGAGGTCACGCCGGAGCCTGCCATCGATCTCGACGAGGATGGGCTCGATACGCGCCTCGAAGACTCCTACGGCATCTTCCACGGCGAAGCACAGGCCACTGCGCTGCTGCGCTTCAGCGCACGCATGAGCCGCTGGGTGTCCGAGGCGACCTGGCGCCCTGAGCAGCAGGGGCGCTGGGCCGGGGCTGGCGACTACGAGCTGGAGGTCCCCTACTCCGATCCCACCGAACTGATCCGGGACATCCTGAGCTACGGGCCGGACGTGGAGGTGGTGCACCCGGCGGAACTGCGCGAACAGGTCACCGCCGGACCCTGTGGCGGGGACGGGCAGCAGCACCGCAGGCCGCGCGCGCGCAGACAGGGGGGGGGGCGGTTCCATGACCATGCAGGATGTGGCGATCGGCCCGCTGACCCTGTCCAACGACCGGCCGCTGACGGTGATCGCCGGTCCCTGCCAGCTTGAAACGCTGGACCATGCGCTGATGCTCGCCGACCGCATGGCGCAGATCGCCCGCGGGGCCGGGGCGCAGTTCATCTTCAAGGCCAGCTATGACAAGGCCAATCGCACGTCCCTCTCGGGCCGGCGCGGGCCCGGCATGGACGAGGGGCTTGCCATGCTGGACGCGGTCAGTGCGCCGATCGGCTGTCCGGTCCTGACCGATGTCCACGCGCCCGACCAATGCGCCCCGGTGGCGGCGGTCTGCGACGTGATCCAGATCCCGGCGTTCCTGTGCCGACAGACCGATCTTCTGCTTGCCGCCGGCGAAACGGGGGCGGCGGTGAATGTCAAGAAGGGGCAGTTCCTGGCACCCCGGGATATCAGGCACGCGGTGGACAAGATCGAAAGCACCGGCAACCGCCGCATCCTTCTGACCGAACGCGGCGTGTCCTTCGGCTACAACACGCTGGTCACCGACATGCGCGCCCTGCCGATCATGGTGCAGACCGGCTATCCGGTCGTGATGGACGCGACCCATGCCGTCCAGCAGCCCGGCGGTCAGGGCACATCCTCGGGCGGGCAGCGCGAATTCGCCCCGGTCATGGCGCGCGCCGCCGTCAGTCTGGGGATCGCCGCCGTCTTCATCGAGACCCATGAAGACCCGGATCGCGCCCCCTCGGACGGGCCGAACATGATCCCGCTCGACCGGATGGAGGCACTGGACACCAGCCTCATGACCTTCGACCGGCTGGCCAAGGCGGATCCGATCCGCCTCTGACGACACCAGCCCGTCGCAGGCCGCCCGGGGATTGCGGTCTTCACCCGGCGGCAAGTGCCCGGGGCCCCGGCCCCTGAGAGCGTGAACGGCACGGGGCACGGACGGGCAGCCGACCCCGGTCGATTGGGGCTTGGCGCGGGCCGCACGCCACCCTAGTCTTGCGCATCTTGCCAACAAGACACTGCCCCGAATGCATTTTTTCCGCTCGCTTGTCGTCCTCATCCTGCTTGCCCTGACGCTTTCCACCCCGGCGGGGGCGCAGGACGTGGACGGGCCGTCGGGCACCATCTCGACCGAGCGCGACAGCGGAACCGACGACCGCATCGCCGTGCGCATCCGCGAGATCCTGCAGGAGATCGGCGGCTATGACGAAATCACGGTAACCGTGGCCGAAGGTGTCGTCACCCTCAGCGGCACGACAGACTCGGCCACCGCAGCCGCCACGCTCGTCTCGCTCGTCAGCCGGATCGAGGGGATCGTGACCATCCGCAACGAGATGCAGGAGACGACCGATCTGGTCCGCCGCCTGAACCCCGCGATGGACCGCTTCATGAGCCGGGTCCAGCAGCTGGGGATCATGGCGCCGCTTTTCGGGATCGCGCTGGCCAGTTTCCTGGCGCTGACCTTCACCGGACTGTTCCTTGCCCGCCGACGCTGGCCCTGGGACCGGATCGCACCGAATGCCTTCATCGCCGATCTCTACCGCCAGATCGTGATCCTGGGGTTTTCCTTCGTGGGCATGGTCGTCGCGCTGGATGTGATGGATGCCTCGGCGCTTCTGTCGACGATCATCGGGGCGGCGGGGCTGGTCGGCCTTGCGATCGGTTTTGCCGTGCGCGACACGGTCGAGAACTACATCGCCTCGATCTTCCTCTCGATCCGGCAACCCTTTCGTCCCAACGACACGGTCGATATCGACGGCACCGAGGGCAAGGTGATCCGCCTGACAAGCCGCGCGACCATTCTGCTCAGCTTCGACGGCAACCACATCCGCATTCCCAATGCCACGGTCTTCAAGGCCAAGATCGTCAATTTCACCGAGAACGACGAACGCCGGTTCCTGTTCCGCCTCGGGATCGAGGTCGGCAACGACCTGAACCGGGCCCGGCTTCTGGCCGTCGAGACGATCCAGGGCCTGCCCTTCATCCTGGCCGAGCCCGCGGCGCAGGTCTGGATCGAGGATGTCCGCGGCAACAATGTCGAACTCGTGCTGACCGGCTGGATCGACCAGCGCAAGAGTTCGCTGCTTCTGGCCCGGGGCGAGGCGATGCGGCAAGTCAAGCTGGCCTTCGAGGCGTCGGGCATCGGCCTGAACCGCAAGGACTACAGCCTGTCGCTTGACCCTGTCGCACTGGAGGGTGTCACGCGACCTGGCCCACGCGCACCCGACCCGGCGCAAGCCGCAAGGCCGCGGACCGCAACGGTGGCGGTGCCCGAGGTCGAGGATGTCGGCCGGCAGATCGAGACCCGTCTCGACGAGATGATCGAGGCCGAGCGCGCGCAGTCCGAGAAGCAGGATCTCCTCTCCCCGGCAAGCCGATCGGAGTGAAGCTGCAGCATATTTTTGCCCGACCGGCCCTTGATCCTTTGCCCTCCAACGCGTAGAGAACCCGGCATTGCTGGGGCGTGGCCAAGTGGTAAGGCATCGGTTTTTGGTACCGTGTACCGTAGGTTCGAATCCTACCGCCCCAGCCAGTCGCTTTTTCCGTGGTCCGGTCCTTCTGGCGTTGACGTGACGGTGGCGAAAGTGTCCCGGAAAGTGCCCCGCCGGGAGTGTCGGGAGTCTTCTGACCCGGTGGCCGAGTGCATGGCCACAGGCCGTGGAGCAGGTCGAAGCCCACCCCTCTGACCCCGAACCTGCGATGGTCTTCGAGGTCAGAGCCCCAGCGCTGCGGCCTCGGCCTCTTGACCCAGGGTCGGGCCGGCGTTGATCGCGTCGAGCATCTGGTCGATCACCGGCGCAAAGCTGTCGGAGGCGGGAACAAAGTCTCCTCCCCGGCCGGAAGCGATGTTCAGGGCGATGGTCCAGTCATTCGATCCGGCGGCGCGGCAGGCGATCTGTCGGCTCTCCTCGATCCCGATCAGACGGCAAAGTCCGATCTCGGTCTCGAAACTTGCAAGTGCGCGGGCCGTGCTGCCATCGGCAAGTGTGACGGCCTCGCCGGTCAGGCTTTGCGACAGGGCGGCAGCGGCAAGGCTTTCAGCGGCAGAGGGCGCAGGTCCGACCGGCATCCCGCCGCGTCCGGCCCAGAAGGCGCCCATGGCCAGAACCACCGAGGCAGCCAGCGCAAGGCCCCAGGCCGAAGCGCCGGACGGCGGGATTGGCCGGCCGCCGGTGCGGCGTGGCAAGGCGATGACCTTGCCTGCCTCGTCCGTCGTCTCGTCCGGTGCGGGCCTGGACACGGGCCTCGACATGGGCCGGGTCTCGGCGGCTGCGCGGCGCACGGCGGCAACCAGCGTGTCGGGCACGGGCTCGGGCGGAAAGGCCTGCTGGAGAAGCGCGCGGCTTTGCGCGAATGCATCGTAGCGTCGGGCGAGTTCACGATCAGCGGCAATGGCCCGGCGAAGGGCCGTTGCCTCGGCTTCGGCCAATTCGTCGTCGGCAAGGGCCATCAGCATCTCATCTCTCACTTCGTCGTGCCGGGTCATTCTGCGATCCCTTCCCTTGGGGTCATGATGCGGGGGCCCTCGAGCTTCGCCATCAACGCCAGACGCGCCCGCGACAGGCGGCTCATCACCGTCCCGTCGGGGATACCGAGCACCTCTGCCGCCTCGCGGTAGCGCAGCCCCTCGATACAGACGAGCGTCAGGATCACGCGCTGGTCTTCGGGCAGCGCGTCCATCGCGCGCCGCACCTCGGCCAGCGCCAGATGCGCTTCTGTCGTGCGGCGCCCGTCCTCGCCGGCGATGGTCTCGGTCATCTCCGGTTCCAGTGCGGTCGTGTTGCGCCGCGCCCGGATCGTGTCGATCCAGGTGTTGCGCAGGATGCGGAACAGCCAGTGATCCAGCCGGGTGCCCGGGGCGAAGCTGTCAAGCCGCCGCAGGGCCTTTTCCACGCCGGTCTGGACAAGGTCGTCTGCCGTGTCCTCTGCCCCGGTAAGGCTGCGGGCAAAGCGGCGCAGCCGGGGCAGGAGGTCAACGATGTCGGACTCGATACTCTGGGACAAGGGTCGATGTTTCCATCTTGTTGATACCTGTCAAACGGCAGCGATCGTGGATATATTCCCCGCAGTCGGAAAAAAGCGAATAAAGCGGCTTTCCGGTTCGTTTTCCTTCCATACGGGCACCGACGGCAAGGCCCATGCGCATGGGGATGAAGCGATGGCTGACAATGACAGGACGACCCTGAACGCAAGCCGGCGTGCGATGCTGCGGCGCATCGGGCTGGGGGCAGGGATTGCCTATGTGGCCCCGGTGCTGACCGGGTTCGGGATGGCCAGCGCCTCTTCGCCGTCGCGCGCCTCGCGGCCTTCCCGACCGTCGCGCCCCTCGCGGCCTTCACGTCCGTCTCGGCCTTCATCGCAGCCCCGCCAGCAGACCGCGCCGCGCACGACGCCTCAGCCGCAGGCCGCCCCGCGGGTGCCGCCACCTCCGCCCGAGATCGTGGCGCTTTTGCCGCCGGGCGTTTCCCTCGATGCGCTGATCGCCGCCGGTTTCGGGGTGATCGCCGAACGCCAGACCAGCGCGATTGACGGGCAGGTGACGCGGCTGTCCCTGCCACCCGGGCGCACCGTTCAAGAGGCCGTGGCCGAGATCGGCACGCTGGTACCGGGGTCGCTTGCGGATGCGAACACTCTCTATCGGCCCGAGGAAATGCTCTGCGACGGCGCCGATTGCGCGGCCCATGCGATGATCGGCTGGTCCGGCTGGCCAAGCGCGATGCGCCCAAGGATCGGCATGATCGACACCGGCGTGAATGTCGATCATCCGGCCCTTGCCGACCGGCGGCTGCGGGTCGAACAGATCGACCTGGGCACCCGAGATGCAGCCAGCCGCCAGCATGGCACGGCGATCGCCGCGATCCTTGTCGGCTCGGTCGAGGGGCGGGTTCCGGGGCTTCTGCCGGATGCCGAACTGATCGCGATCGAAGCCTTCCATCGTCGCGGTGCCGAAGACGCGGCGGATGCCTTTTCCATCGTCGAGGCTTTCAGCATCCTGATCGAGGAACAGGTCGATGTGATAAACCTGTCCTTCTCGGGCCCGTCCAATGCCGTGCTGCAAGAGATGGTCGCCCGCGCCCACGAGAGCGGGATCGCCATGGTGGCCGCCGCCGGCAACGGCGGTGCCGGGGCCGAGCCCGCCTATCCAGCGGCCTGGCCGCAGGTTATCGCGGTCACCGCGGTCGACAGCGAAGGACGGGTCTATCGGCAGGCGAACCAAGGCGCCTATGTCATGATCGCCGCGCCGGGGGTGAATATCTGGACGGCAGCATCGATCTCGGGCGGCCGGCTGCGCTCGGGAACGTCCTATGCTGCACCCTTCGTGACTGCAGCACTGGCGGTCGAGCGTTTGCGGGCACCGGAGCTGACGCCCGACGAAGCTGCCGAGCTTCTGTTCCGCTGCGCCAAGGACATCGGTGAAGCCGGCTTCGATCCGGTCTATGGCCACGGCATCCTCACTGCTCCCGGCCAGTGCACGGCCGAGGATGCCAATCTCTTTTCGGTCAGCGGGAACTAGCGACCGAGCGCCGCGCCCCGCCCCGCTTGCAGATCAGGGGACAGGGCGTATCAGGTCGGCGGCTGCAAGCTCGCCCAGCAGAAGACGGCTGTCGGCAAGGATCGTTTCTGCCGCGGTATCGGGAAAGGCGACAGCAAGGGTTGCGGCGATGCCCTTGGCGCTCTCGGGTTCTTCCAGCAGGTTCCAGATCGCAGCCGCCACGGTGTTCATCTGAAAGACGGCATTGTCGGACGCCTGCCAGAGAAACACGGATCCACCCTGTCGACGCAGCCCCACGCCATCCGACCGGGTCCAGACGACATCCGGTGCCACCTCCTGCGCCGGACGCGTCTCGGTCAGGCTTTCGGACGGAAGCGCGGGAAGGACCTCATCCTCGGGGAAGGTCGCGGCCCCGAAGACGCGCCGGATCAGGCCGACAGCCTCTTCCAGGTCCGAATAGACAAGGCGCAGCATCCGCACCTTGTTGGCAAGCTGACCGACACGGTCAAGAAGCCGACCGTCGCTGCCCGGATCGGCCATGTTGCGTGTCAGGATTTCGGTCATGCGATCGGCCGGGTCCACGGCATGAAGACTTGCCGAAGCGCCAGGTCTGCGCGTGAGGATGACATAGGCGGCAAGGGGTGCACAGGTTCCATGCGCTGCCACCTGCAAGGCGGCAAGATAGGCGTACCGGCGATCACGCGGGCCGGCGTGACGGGCCACATGGTCGCGGAAAATCTGGCTTGATCCGGGCGGCAGGGGCAGACGCAGGCGGGGCGGAATACCCAGTCCCATCGCCTCGCCCGAGGGGGTCAGGGGCAGGACGTCATCGCACAGAACCCGCCCCCAGGGTTCGGCTGTCAGACGCGCCATCAGCGTGCTTTTTCCGGCGCGGGCCTCGCCCGCAAAGGCGATGGCCAGGCCATTCACGATCAGACCGCCCGCATGAAGCGCGACTTCGCCTGGCCGGTCCTCGATCCAGCATTGCGCCATATCGGCGATCACGCCGCACAGGGCGCTGGCGGCCGAGTTCACCACCAGAGGCTCGTCAAGAAATTCGGACGTGATGGTAAAGTCCCTTCCCTCGCCCTGCAGGATCGAGACCGCGTCGGGCTCCGCCCTGGCTTTGCGCCACAGCGGAGCCCAGTCGTGAAGCGCGGTCTGGAGATGCCCCAGAACCTCTGGTGCATTCCGGACCATGACAGGCCGCGACAAGCCAGGAAAGAGAAGCTCGACAGGGATTGTCCCGCCAGTCATGTCGCGGCCCACAGGGTCACACCAGGCCGAGAAACTGTTGAAGCCAGAGGGGCATTTCCTGCTGGTTCTGTCTCGTCCAGGTTGGCCGCGACGGGTTGCTGTTGCGCCGGGGGGTCGAACCGGGGCGCGACGGATTGCTGTTGCGCGGCGGGTTGGACGAGGGGCGCGACGGATTGGACGACGGGCGAGACGGGCGAGACGGGCGAGAGGCACGCGACGGGCGCGAGGCACGAGACGGAGCCGACGCATGCGCGGCCGGGGTCATGTTGAGCAGCACAGGCGCAGTATAGGCGGCACCGGCGGCAAACCCGAGCCGGGCCAGCAGCTGACGGCGGCTCAACGAGGCGGTGTCAGTCTTGTCGGTCATGGTCATTCCCTTTGGTCAACACTTGCCGCCACCTTGGCGACGATGCTGTGAAAACGACCGCAGACCGCAAGTCATTCCCGGCATCCGTCAGAAAATTCCCCCGCTACGCTACAATGCTTTCAGAACATGGTCGGCGGGCTTCGGTCCGACCCCGCAACCGGCAAGGTCGAAGCCGCTGCTCTACCCCCGGGCCGTCGGAAACCCGACTCCCGGCGCTCCCAAGTGTCTCGGGAAGTGCCTCGCTCGGTCCCCGCCTTCCGGGTTTTCGGGTTGCGTCTTCGGGGGTGAGGAAATCCTGTCGCCCCAGCCAGTCGCTTTTTCCGTGGTCCGGTCCTTCCGGCGTTCACCTGACGGTGGCGAAGTGCCCCGGAACCGGACCATTGCCAGCAGGGTATTCTGCCGGAGTCCTGTCCACAGGCAGCCCCGTTTGAACGGAGGATGCTCACCCGAGCATCCTTCGGCTTCTGATTTGCATCAAGGACAGGTGAGGGGCAACGCATCAGACTCCGAAGCGCCATTCAAAGCTTGGACCAGTACAACCAGCTGCAGATCGGCGGCAAAAGGTCTGTTGTCGCCAGAGGAGGGGCCATGCCGACGTCAATCATCATGAAGGATACCTCAAGGACGGACGCCGCCGAACTGCCCACCGGCTGGACGGCCGCCCGGGACCGGATTGCGGGCTTGCCGGGCGGCGGTCTGAACATCGCGCATGAGGCGCTCGACCGGCATGTGGCGGGGGGTCACGGGAACCAACCCGCGCTGATCTGGCTAGGCAAGGACGGCACGCGGCGGGTGTTGAGCTATGCCGAACTGGCGGCTGACGCAGCGCGCTTTGCCAATGTCCTGCAGACCCACGGCATCGCGCGGGGCGAGCGGCTGTTCCTCCTCTCGGGCCGGGTGCCCGCGCTTTACGCAGCCACGCTGGGCGCGCTCAAGGCGGGCGTGGTGGTCAGCCCCCTCTTCGCTGCCTTCGGCCCCGAACCCGTCCGCGCCCGGATGGAGATCGGCGAGGCGGCGGTGCTGGTGACCACCGCGCAGCACTATGCCCGCAAGGTCGCCCCCTGGCGCGACAAGATGCCGGGGCTGCGGCTGGTCCTGATCATCGGCGACGAGGCGCCCGAGGGCTGCGTGGCCCTTGGCCCCGCGATGGCCGCCGCCCCGGACCGGTTCGAGACGGTGGCTACGGACGCGGAGGATATGGCGCTGCTGCATTTCACCTCCGGCACGACCGGCCTGCCGAAGGGCGTCGTCCATGTGCATGAGGCCGTCGTCGCCCATGCCGAAACCGGTCGCCTCGCGCTCGACCTGCGGCCCGGCGACATCTACTGGTGCACCGCCGATCCCGGCTGGGTCACGGGGATGAGCTACGGGATCATCTCGCCGCTCTGCAACCGGGTCACGATGCTGGTGGACGAGGCGGAATTCGACCTCGACCGCTGGTACACGATCCTCGAATCCGAACGGGTGCAGGTCTGGTACACTGCCCCCACCGCCATCCGCATGATGATGCGGGCAGGCCCCGAGGCGGCAGAGGGCCGCGATTTCGGCGCGCTGCGGTTTCTGGCCAGCGTGGGCGAGCCGCTGAACGCCGAATGCGTGCTCTGGGGGCAGAAGGTGTTCGGCCTGCCCTTCCACGACAACTGGTGGCAGTCCGAAACCGGCGGCATCATGATCGGCAACACGGCCGAGATGGACATCAAGCCCGGCGCCATGGGCAAGCCCCTGCTGGGGATCACCGCCGGGATCGTTTCGGTCGAAGGCGAGGCCGTCACCGAACTGCCCGCGGGAAAGAGCGGCGAACTGGCGCTGCGGCCCGGCTGGCCGTCGATGATGCGCGCCTATCTGGGCCAGCCCGAGCGCTATGAGAAATGCTTTCGCGGCGGCTGGTACCTGACCGGCGATCTGGCGATGTGCGACAGCGACGGCTATTTCTGGTTCGTCGGCCGGGCCGATGACCTGATCAAGTCCGCAGGCCACCTGATCGGCCCGTTCGAGGTGGAAAGCGCGCTGATCGAGCATCCCGCCGTGGCCGAGGCCGCCGTGATCGGCATTCCGGATGAAACGGCGGGCGAGGTGGTCAAGGCCTTCGTCACGCTGAAATCGGGTTTCGAGGCCGACGCGGCGCTTGAGCGCGAATTGCGCGGCCATGCCCGCAAGCGGCTTGGCCCTGCGGTGGCCCCGCGCGAGATCGTGTTCCGCGACAGCCTGCCCCGCACCCGGTCGGGCAAGATCATGCGCCGCCTTTTGCGCGCCCGCGAACTGGGCCTGCCCGAGGGGGATCTTTCCACGCTTGAAGGGGATGCACGATGACCAAGGTAAGGCTCGACCACGCCCATGCGCATGACCTGCTGCGGGGCATGATCCGCATCCGCCGCTTCGAGGAGAAATGTTACGAACTTTACACGCAGGAACATATCCGGGGGTTCCTGCACCTCTACGACGGGGAAGAGGCGGTCGCGGTCGGCATCGCGGCGGCACTCGAGGATCGGGACAGGGTCGTCTCGACCTACCGCGAACACGGGCATGCGCTGGCGCGCGGCCTCAGCATGGAATCGGCGCTGGCCGAGATGTATGGCAAGGCCACGGGCTGTGCCGGCGGGCGGGGCGGGTCGATGCATCTTTTCGATGCCGAGACCAACCTTTACGGCGGCAATGCCATCGTGGGCGGCGGGCTGCCGCTGGCGGTGGGCCTTGGCCTGGGCGATGCGATGCAGGGGCAGGACAGGGTGACCGTCTGCTTCTTCGGCGACGGCGCGCTGGCCGAGGGCGCGTTTCACGAGGCGATGAACCTTGCCGCCCTGTGGAAGCTGCCGGTGTTCTTCGTGCTGGAAAACAACCTCTATGCCATGGGCACGGCGGTCGAACGGGTGCAGGCCAATACCGATTTCGCCGCCCGCGCCGCGACCTACGGGATGCCCGCCGAAAGCGTGGACGGCAACGACGTGGTTGCGGTCGAGGCCGCCTCGCGCCGGCTGGTCGAGGCGATCCGCGCGGGCGACGGGCCGCAGTTCCTTGAATGCCGCACCTATCGCACCCGCCCGCATTCCATGTTCGACGCCGAGAAATACCGCGACAAGGCCGAGGTGGCCGAATGGCGCAAACGCTCACCCATCACGCGGTTCCAGTCATGGCTGCTGGACAACGGCCTGATGAAACAGGCCGAGATCGACGCCATCGAGGCCGAGGTCGAGGCGCAGCTGAAAAACGCCGTCGCCGCCTGCGAACAGGCCCCGTGGGAGCCGGTCGAAGATCTGAACCGCCATACCGTGGCCGAGACCCGGCCAGCCCCGCCCGAACCGGCGCCACCCGGCAAGATGGTCAAGAGCACCTACCGCGACTGCTGCCGCGCCGCCATCACCGATGCGATGCTGCGCGACGATCGGGTCTTCATGATGGGCGAGGATATCGGCGCCTATGGCGGCTGCTATGCCGTCTCGATGGGCCTTCTGAAGGAATTCGGCCCCGACCGCATCCGCGACACGCCGCTGGCCGAGGGCGGCTTCACCGGGGCGGGGATCGGGGCGGCGCTTGCCGGGATGCGCCCGATCGTCGAGATCATGACCGTCAACTTCTCGCTTCTCGCGCTGGACCAGATCCTGAACACCGCCGCCACCCTGCGGCACATGTCAGGCGGGCAGTTCGGCGTGCCGCTGGTCATCCGCATGGCGACGGGGGCCGGGCGGCAACTGGCGGCGCAGCATTCCCACAGCCTCGAGAATTACTACGCCCATATCCCCGGCCTCCGCGTCGTGGCACCCGCCACGCTTGAGGATGCCCGCGGCATGCTCTGGACCGCCCTGCAGGAGCCGGACCCGGTGATCGTCTTCGAACATGTCATGCTTTACAACATGGCGGGCGAGATCGCCGAGAACGCGGGCCCCGTGGATATCGACCGCGCGGTCGTGCGGCGGGAAGGGCGGGATGTGACGCTGATCTCGTGGTCGCTCTCGCTCTGGAAGGCGCTCGAGGCGGCCGAGGAACTGGCAAAGGACGGGATCGAGGCCGAGGTGATCGACTTGCGCTCGCTCAGGCCCATCGACGACGAGACGATCTTCGCCTCGGTCCGCCGCACCCGCCGCGCCGTGGTGGTCGAGGAAGGCTGGCGCACCGGATCGCTGGCGGGCGAGATTGCGGCACGGGTACAGGAGCATTGCTTCTTCCATCTTGACGCAGCCGTGGGCCGGGTCTGCTCGGCCGAGGTGCCGGTGCCCTATCCCAAGCATCTGGAAACCGCAGCCCTGCCGCAGGTGGCCGATATCGTGGCGGCGGTGAAGGCGCTGCCGGGGGTGGGGGCATGAGCATCTTCACCATGCCCTCGCTGGGCGCCGACATGGAAGAGGGCACGCTGATCGAATGGCTGGTCGCCCCCGGTGCGACCGTTGCGCGGGGCGATATCGTCGCCGTGGTCGAGACGCAGAAAGGTGCCATCGAGATCGAGATCTTTGAGGCAGGCGAGATCGTGGACCTGATCGCCGCACCGGGCCAGACCCTGCCGGTGGGCGCGCCCCTTGCCACGATCCGCGCACCCGGCGAGGTGTTGGAGGACACAGCCGAAGCGCCGCCCGAAGCGGTCGTGGCACCCGAGGCCGCGCCGGAACCCGCCGCGCCGATGATGCCCGCAACGCCGGACCCCGCCCACGCGCCGGCCGAAGAAAAGGCATCCGGCATCCTCGCCTCGCCCGCCGCGAAGGCCCGCGCGGCGCAGGCGGGCATCGACCTGGCGGGGATCGCGGGCTCCGGCCCCGGCGGGGCTGTCCTGCTGGCGGATGTGGAGGCGCATCTGTCGACCGCCCCGGTGCAGCCCGAACAACCCAGGACACCCGCGACCGCAACAGCACCAAAGGGCAAACCCGGCCTCGACATGGCCGAGATGCGCCGCGCCATCGCCGCCGCGATGACCCGCGCCAAGCGCGAGATCCCGCATTACTACCTGTCGCACCGGATCGACCTGCAGGCGGCACAGGACTGGATGACCGCGCAGAATGCCGAACGTCCGCCGGATGAGCGCCTGTTGATGGGCGCGCTCCTGATCCGCGCCACGGTCCGCGCGCTTGCCAAGGTGCCGGAACTCAACGGCCGCCATGAAGGCGCCGACTACATCCCGTCCGACACGATCAACTGCGGCATGGCCGTGGCGATGCGCGGCGGCGGGCTGATCGCCCCGGCGATCATGGATGCACAGGACAAGGGGCTGGACGGGATCATGGCCGCGATGCGCGATCTGGTTGCCCGTACGCGCGCCGGGCGGCTGAGGAACAGCGAGGTGACGCAGGGCACGCTGACCGTCTCCAGCCTTGGTGAAAGCGGGGTAGATGCGCTGTTTGGCGTGATCTATCCGCCGCAGGTGGCGCTCGTGGGTTTTGGCAGCCCGCGCCCCGAGCCCGTGGTGCAAGGCGGCAGCGTTACCGCGCGGCTCTGCGTCACCGCCACGCTGGCCGCCGATCACCGCGTCAGCGACGGCCGCCGCGGTGCCACCTTCCTTGCCGAGATCGACCGACTGCTGCAGGAGCCAGAGACGCTATGACCCCGGACGAAATCCGCACCGCCTTTGTCGAGGACCTGACCTCGGTCGCCCCGGACATCGACCCCGACACGCTGGAGGATGACGCGCATCTTCAGGACGATCTGGGTCTTGATTCGATGGATTTCCTGAACCTTGTCAGTGCGTTGCACAAGCGCTTCGACCTGCCGATCCCGGAGGCGGACTATCCCGCACTGGCAACGACCGCCAAGGCCGTGCGATATCTCCAGAAGGCGACGGCGGGCTGACAGTCCTGAGCACCGCGTCACCGCCGGGATGGGCCTGGCTCGGCACCTGTCACGTGTCATTCCTGGCCGACCGGATCGACGCGCCGTGGCCCCCCTTGGTCCCGCTGCGGCACGGGGCCATCTGAAGGTCTGCTGTGCGCATCCGGGTGTTCATGTTGGTCCGGCAGAGAGCGCCTCCATGGCTTCCCCTGGCAAGAAGGATCACTCCGCATTCGTGCCGGGTTTGGAGCAGTTCGGGGATCCTGCGGCTCTGCAGCAACCCCGGCCACAGGCCACATCCTGTCGTGCCACGCGCTCAGGGCCGGGATCGCCTTTGCATGGTCGGCCACGGCAGTGCGCATCGGCCAGCACAACATCGGCGCCACCTGGCCCCACACCGCGAAATCCGTGAGGCCCGGACCGCCTTCATCGAGCCAGCCGCCGCCGGTTTCCAGACGCAGCGCCA
>JAFIEN010000087.1 GCA_020832515.1 Rubellimicrobium sp.
AGCATTACCTTGCCAAGGTAAGGGTCGTGAGTTCGAATCTCATCGCCCGCTCCAGTTCGGCTTTTCCATCACATACATGGCACCAGTGCTGCGGCATTAACCGTTTCTGGAAGCGATGCCTTTATAGACAGGCGGGCGGGGTGAAGGCCGAAAACGGCCGCTGGCCCGGGCCGCAAATACCGATTCCCGTGGAAACCGGCCGAGTTCTGCCTTATCTGCCCCCCAATGCCCGCCGCCGGGGTCGCGACCCGGGCGACAGGACCTGTGACACGACACCGCCCTGCAAGTGAAGGACACTGCCGTTGCCCCTGATCCTGATCGCCGCCCTGCCCTTTCTGGGCGCGCTGCTGCCCGGAGTGATGATCAAGGCGGGACGCAATGCCTGTGCCTGGACGACCGCATCGGTCACGCTGGCAGCGCTTGTCGGTCTTCTGGTGCATGCGCCCAAGGTTCTGGCCGGTGAGGTGATCCACTACCGGCTCGACTGGATGCCTGTGGTCGGGCTGAACGCGAATTTCTTTCTCGACGGGCTTGGGTTCCTCTTCGCGCTGATGATCCTGGGGATCGGCCTGCTGATCATCATCTACGCGCGCTTCTACCTCGGCCGGCAGGACCCGATGGGGCCGTTCTACACTTACCTTCTGCTGTTTCAGGGCGCGATGGTGGGGATCGTGCTGTCGGACAACGTGCTGCTGCTGCTGGTCTTCTGGGAGCTGACCTCGCTCTCGTCCTTCCTGCTGATCGGCTACTGGAAGCACCTGCCCGAAGGTCGGCAGGGCGCGCGGATGGCGCTGGCCGTGACCGGCACCGGCGGGCTGGCGCTGATCGGCGGCATGATCATCCTGGGCCAGATCGCGGGCAGCTATGACCTCTCGGTGATCCTGACGCAGAAAGAGGCGATCCAGGCCAGCCCGCTCTATTTGCCCGCGCTGATCCTGATCCTGATCGGTGCCTTTACCAAATCGGCGCAGTTTCCGTTCCATTTCTGGCTGCCGCACGCCATGGCGGCCCCCACGCCCGTGTCGGCCTATCTGCATTCCGCGACCATGGTGAAGGCGGGGCTGTTCCTGATGGCGCGGCTCTGGCCCGTTCTGGCCGGCACCGATGCCTGGTTCGTCATCGTCGCGACCACCGGTCTTGTGACCATGGTGCTGGGCGCGACCATCGCGCTGTTCAAGGACGATCTGAAGGCGCTTCTGGCATTTTCGACCGTCAGCCACCTCGGCCTGATCACCATGCTTCTGGGCTTCGGCACGCCCTTCGCCGCAGTGGCTGCCGTGTTTCACATCATCAACCACGCCACCTTCAAGGCCGCCCTCTTCATGACCGCGGGCATCGTCGATCACGAGGCCCATACCCGCGACATCAAGCGGCTGGGGGGCCTGCGCCACCTCATGCCGATCACCTTCGTGATCGCCCTGCTGGCAAGCCTGTCGATGGCCGGCATCCCTTTCCTCAACGGCTTTCTGTCGAAAGAGATGATGCTCGAAGAGGTCGCCCGGACCCGGCTTGGCATCCCCCTTCTGCTGCCGCTGGTCGTGATCGTCGCGGCGGCGCTCTCGGCGGCCTATTCCTTCCGTTATCTGGGCCATGTCTTCTTCGGGGACGAGCGTGAGGATTATCCCCAGACCCCCCATGACCCGGGCTTCGGCCTCTGGGGCCCGCCCGCCTTTCTTGTCGCGCTGGTGGTGCTGATCGGTCTTTTTCCGGCGGCCATCGCGGGGCCACTCGTGGCGGCCTCGGCGGGTGCCGTCACGGGGGGTGATCTGCCCTATTATTCGCTGAAGATCTGGCACGGCTTCACACCCGCGCTCCTGATGTCGGTGCTTGCGGTCATGGGTGGCCTGATGCTGCTCCTGTTCCACTATCCGCTCGACAAGCGCTGGATCGCCACCCGCCGCCCCGAGGCCAAGGTCATCTTCGATACCGTCGTCGCGCTTTGCGTGCAGGTGTCGCGCCGGATCACGGACGTGCTGCACCCGGGCTCGATGACGCGCTACACGGCCATCTTTGCGATCACGGTCCTCATCGCCTCGGCAGTAGCCTGGAATTCAAGCACGCTGGCCGCGCCCGGACGCGAGCTTCTGCCGGTAGGCATGGTGGGGGTGATCGGCTGGATCCTGATCGTCGTCTCGACCGGGATCCTTGTCGTCTACCACCGCAACCGGCTTCTGTCGCTGATCCTGCTGGGGGTCACAGGGACCATCGTGTCGATCAGCTTCATCTATTTCTCGGCCCCCGACCTTGCCATGACACAGATTGCGGTCGAGGTGGTGTCGATCATCCTGTTGCTGCTCGCGCTCAATTTCCTGCCGAAATCCACCCCGGCAGAAGGCGGTGTCGAACGGCATCTGCGCGATGTGATCATCGCGGGCGCAATGGGGATCGGCGCGATGATCCTGACGCTGGCCATCCAGCAAAGCGATTTCAGCCAGCCCACGATCTCGGCCTATTACCTCGAGAACGCCAAGACGCTGGCCGGGGGCTATAACGTGGTCAACGTGATCCTGGTCGATTTCCGCGGCTTTGACACGTACGGCGAGATCATCGTGCTGGGGATCGCCGCACTTGTGATCTATGCGCTGACCGAACAGCTGCTGGGCGGGCGCGTCGGGCGCAAGCTGGCCGACCGGCCGCACGACCCGACGCTGTCGGGCGATCTGCATCCGATGATGATGGTGGTGGCGACGCGGGTGATGATGCCGCTTGCGCTGATGGTGGGGGTCTTCATCTTCCTGCGCGGCCACAACGCGCCGGGGGGTGGCTTCGTCGCAGGTCTGGTCGTGGCCATCGCGATCCTGATGCAATTCATGGCCAGCGGCTATGACTGGGCCATCGCGCGCCAGCGCTTCACCTATCACGGGATCATCGGGCTGGGGGTGATCGCGGCCATCCTGACGGGTGTGGCGTCCTGGCTTTTCGGCGCGCCGTTCCTGACGGGTGCCTTCGCCTACTACAAGCTGCCGCTGATCGAGGAGTTCGAGCTTTCCTCGGCGATGGCCTTCGATCTGGGCGTGTTCCTCTGCGTCGTGGGGGCGGTGATGCTGGCACTTGAAAGCCTCTCGCGCCTGGCCCGGCGCAAGGACGATCGGACCCGGACCCATCCGATGGATATCGACCCGAGCCGGACCGAGGACGAACCGAGGCCTGTCCCGCCCGGCACGGCCCCGGCGGAGGCGCACTGATGGAATACCTTTTCGCAAGTGCCGTGGGTGTGCTGACGGCGGGCGGCGTCTACCTTCTGCTGCGCTTGCGCAGCTTTCCCGTCATCCTTGGCCTGACACTTCTTACCTATGCCGTGAACCTGTTCCTCTTTGCCTCGGGAAGGCTGACACTGAACCTGCCGCCGGTGCTGGATTCGGGTCTGTCGGGCTATGCCGACCCCCTGCCCCAGGCGCTGGTTCTGACGGCCATCGTGATCTCGTTCGGGATGACGGCAGTCGTCGTCATGATGGCACTCGGGGCATGGCTCATCACGGATGACGACGGCATGAACATGACGGGCGAAGAGGCGCCGGACCGTGCCTCCGGGCCGCATGACGCATCGGAGGACCGCAGATGAGCTATCTCGTCATGCTGCCTCTGGTCGTGCCGCCCATGGTTGCGGCGGTGATGATCCTCGGCATGCGGCATCATCAGGGTCTGCTGCGCATCTTCTCGCTGGCCAGCATCCTGGCGATGCTGGCTCTGTCGATCCTCTTCATCCAGCAATCGGCCGACGGTTCGGTGCATGTCCATGCGCCCGGCAACTGGCGTCCGCCTTTCGGCATCGTGCTGGTTCTGGACAGGCTCTCGGCGTTGATGGTCCTTCTGACTTCGCTTCTGGCGCTGGTGGTCATGCTTTATGCCATCGGGTCGGGCTGGGACGCGCGCGGCAAGCATTTCCATCCGCTGATCCAGTTCCAGCTCATGGGGATCTACGGCGCCTTCCTGACCGGGGACCTCTTCAACCTCTTCGTCTTCTTCGAGGTCCTGCTCATCGCCTCATACGGGCTGATGATCCACGGCGGCGGCAAGCGGCGGATGCAGGCCGGGCTGCAATATGTGGTCTACAACCTGCTGGGTTCGACCCTGTTCCTGTTCGCGCTGGGCACGCTCTATGCCGTGACCGGCACGCTCAACATGGCCGACATGGCCGAGCGTGTGGCCATGATGGGGCCCGAGGATGCGGCGCTGATCCGGGTCGGGGCGGTGATGCTGCTGATGGTCTTTTCGGTGAAGGCGGCGCTGGTTCCGCTGCATTTCTGGCTGCCCGCAACCTATGCCGAGACGCCGGCCCCGGTTGCCGCCCTGTTCGCGATCATGACCAAGGTGGGGGGCTATGCGATCTTGCGGGTCTACACGCTGATCTTCGGGCCAGATGTGGCCGCGACGGGCGGCATCTTCGGGCCGTGGTTGATGAACGCGGCGCTGGTGACCATCGCTGTGGGGATGATCGGCATCCTGGGGTCGCGTTCGATGGGCCGGGTGGCGGCCTATGCCTCGATCGCCTCGATGGGCACGCTTCTGGTGGCCATCGCGCTGTTCACTCCGGCGGGGATCCTCGCGGCACTTTTCTACATGATCCATTCGACACTGGCAGCGGCGGCGCTTTTCCTGGTCGTCGACCTGATCCGCGCCCGACGGCCGGGCGAAAGCTGCGGCCTTGCGGCGGCGCCCGAGATGGCACAGGCCGGGCTTCTGGGGGCGCTTTACATGGCGGCCGCAATCGCCGCCGCGGGCATGCCGCCCCTGTCGGGCTTCTTCGGCAAGATGCTCGTGCTGGACGCGGCCTTCGCCCATGACCGGACAGGGCTGATCTGGACGGTGATCCTCGGCACCTCGCTTCTGGCCGTGGTGGGTTTTGCACGCGCCGGGAGTGCCGTCTTCTGGAAGACCTCCCCCCCCTCCGACGCGCCGAAGGCAGCCGTGGGCACAGCCTCGAGGACGATGCTCGAGACGGCGCCCAGCCCCACGCTTGCACTGGCAGCGACCGGCGGGCTGATCGCAGCGATCGCTCTTGTCACTTTGCTGGCCGGGCCGGTGACCGCCCATCTGGACGCGATGACCATGCAGTTGCTTGACCGCGAGGATTACCTGCGCGCGGTCCTGCCCCTGACCGACACCACCGCACCCGACGCGCCCGACCTGCCCGGCGGCGACCTGCACGAGGCTGCACCATGATGCGCCGTATCCTGCCCCATCCATATCTCACGATCCTGCTGGTCGCGGTCTGGACCATGCTGGTCAACAAGATCACCCCCGGCAATCTGCTGCTGGGCGGTGCACTGGGCATCGTGATCCCGCTTCTGACGGCGCCCTACTGGCCGGACGCGCCGCAGATCCGGAACTGGAAGAAGATCACGGAATACTGCCTGCTTGTCGTGTGGGATATCTGCGTGGCCAATGTCGTCGTCGCAAAGCAGATCGTGTTCATGCGAAACGAAGATCTGCAACCGGCCTGGGTGACCGTGCCGCTCGATCTGCGCTCGCCCGAGGCGATCACGGTGCTGGCCGGCACGGTGACGATGACCCCAGGCACCGTGTCAAGCGATCTGTCGGCCTGCGGACGGGCGCTTCTGGTACACTGCCTTCATGCGCCCGATCCCGAAGCGACGCGCGACCAGATCAAATCCCGTTACGAGACCCGCCTGAAGGAGATCTTCGAATGATCACAATGGCCTTGTGGTTCGCCATGGCCGCCTATGGTGCGGCGTTGCTGATGAACCTGCACCGCATCCTCAAGGGGCCCGGTGTCGGCGACCGCATCCTGGCGCTTGACACGATGGTGATCAATTTCATCGCGCTGATCGTCCTGTACGGGATAGCGGTGGGATCGTCGCTCTATTTCGAGGCCTCTGTGGTGATCGCCATGGTGGGCTTCATCTCGACCGTGGCCTATGCGCGCTTCATCCTGCGCGGCAATATCATCGAGTGAGGTGAGCATGGCACTCTGGCAGGAAGTCATCGTCTCGATCATGCTGGTGATTGCCGGGGTGTTCGGTCTTGTCGGCTCGATCGGTCTTGTGAAGCTGCCCGAGCCGATGATGCGGCTGCATGCGCCGACCAAGGCGACGACGCTTGGCGTCGGTGGGGCGCTGCTGGCCTCGATGTTCAACGCGCTCTTCGTGCTGGGGCGCTTTTCGTTTCATGAACTGCTGATCTCGATCTTTCTGTTCCTGACCGCGCCGATCACGGCACATTTCATCGCCAAGGCGCATTTGCACCGCCATCGTGCGGATTATCTGCTGCCTGCGACCGGCACCGGCATGCCCTGGGCCGAGGCGGCGCCCCCCGACGGATCGTCGGCCGCGCAAACGGAACCCGTGACCGAGCCTACAAGCACATCTGCGCGCCGCTGAGGCCGCGCGAATTTTGCAAAAATTCGCGCCCGCCAGGCGTCACGCAAGGCGCGAGACGACGACCGTGACCTCGGGTTTGCGACCGATCTCGTTCTGCGCGGTCTGACGCACAATCCGCTTGATCTCCTTGTCGAGCCGCTCTTCGTCGCGCAACGTCCTTGCGTCAGCCCGGCCGATGAACTGGCCCAGATCCGCCTCGAGCACCTCGACCAGTGCCGCGCGTGACCGGCCTGTCTCGGGCAGGCCCATCGTCTCGCACCAGGGATCACCAAGGGGGTCGTCATTCTCGTCGATGATGACCGTGACCGTGACATGACCGTTCAGCGCCATGCGGATCCGGTCGCGCACAACGCCATCCATCGCCCCGATCATCACCGACCCGTCCAGATAGCGTCGGCCGGCATCGACATATTCGGCGATCTTCGGCGCATTGCCGGACAGATCGACCATCATCCCGTCGGTCGCCACGATCCCGGCAAGGCCCCTGGCCTTGGCCAGTTTCACATGTTCGCGCAGGTGGCGGTGTTCCCCATGCATCGGGATCAGGACCTGCGGCCGCACCACCTCGTGCATGAATTCCAGATCCGGCCGGTTGGCATGGCCCGAGACGTGGTATTTGCCGTCATGATCGTCGACCACATCGACGCCCAGTTCCGACAGCATGTTCATGATCCGGATCACGCCACGTTCGTTGCCGGGGATGGTCTTGGAGGAAAACAGGAACGTATCCCCCTCCTTCAGCTTGAGCCCGAGGTAAGAGCCCTGCGCAAGCTGCGCGCTGGCCGCGCGGCGTTCGCCCTGACTGCCGGTGACCAGCAGAAGCAGGTTCTGCCGGGGCAGAAGGGCCGCATCTTCGGGCGTCACGGTGCGGGGAAAGCCGGTCAGAAGGCCCGTCTCGGTCGCGGTATCGACCATCCGCTTCATCGCGCGCCCCAGAAGGCAGACGCTGCGCCCCGCCTTTTCGGCGGCCAGCGCGATGGTCTTGAGCCGGGCCACGTTCGAGGCAAAGGTCGTGGCCACGACCATGCCGGTGCACTCCTTCAGGAGCTCCTCGATCGCTGGGCCGAGCGTCGATTCCGACCGGCCGGGATGGAGCGAGAAGACATTGGTCGAATCGCAGACCAGCGCCTTGACGCCGGGGCGTGCGACCTCTTCCCAGAGCGCGCGGTCAAAGGCCTCGCCCACCACGGGATCGAGGTCGATCTTGAAATCGCCCGAATGGATCACCCTGCCGGCCGCACTGTCGATCACCAGCCCCGCGCTTTCCGGGATCGAATGGCTGACCGGCAGGAAGCCCACGACGAAGGGCCCGGCCGTCACCGTTTCGGGCCAGGCGCCCACGATGTTCAGCGCCGAGGGCGGCGCCCCGTGCTCGTCAAGCTTCATCCGGGCGATGGCGCCGGTGAACTTCCGCGCAAAGATCGGCACGCGCAACCTGTCCCAGAAATGGCCGATGGCGCCGACATGGTCTTCATGCGCATGGGTGATGAAGACCGCGTCGATCAGGTGCCTGCGCTCTTCCAGCCAGCCGATGTCGGGCAGGATCAGATCCACGCCCGGGGTCGTGTCCATGTCGGGAAAGCTCACGCCCAGATCGACGACGATCAGCCGTTCCTCGCCCGGTTTGCCGTAGCCATAGACATAGGCGTTCATTCCGATCTCGCCCGCGCCACCCAGCGGCAGGTAGATCAACCTTTCACGTCGCATTCACTGTCCCTTGTTGAACCCGTTGATGACGGTCAGGCCGTGCATCGTCAGATCGTCCTCGATCACGTCAAATAGCACGTCGCCTTGCGCGAACAACGACGCAAGGCCCCCCGTGCCGATGATGCGCATGTCCTGGCCGCGCTCGCCCTTGATCCTGTCGCAGATCTCTCGCACAAGGCCGACATAGCCCCAGAAGATCCCCGATTGCATGCAGGCCACGGTATTGGTGCCCACCACCCGTTGCGGGCGACTGATATCGACATGGGGCAGCGCCGCCGCCGACATGTGCAGCGCCTGAAGCGAGGTGTTGACCCCCGGCGCGATGATGCCGCCGACATAGGCCCCGTCCTCTTCCACCACGTCGAAGGTCGTGGCCGTGCCGAAATCCACCACGATCAGGTTGCCCCCGTGCCTGTCATGGGCACCGGCGGTGTTGACAAGCCGGTCGGGGCCGACCTGCGTGCCCTCTTCCACGCGGGGGGGCACGGGCAGCAGGCAGTCGGGCTTGCCCACCACAAGCGGGCGGCAGTTGAAGTATCGGTCGGCCAGCACCCGCAGGTTGAACACGACGCGCGGCACTGTCGACGAGATGATGACCTCGTCAATCGTCACCTCGAGCTGGCGATGCGCCATGAGAGCGGAGAGCCATACAAAGTACTGGTCCGCCGTGCGCTGCCATTCGGTCGAGGTGCGCCAGGTGCCAAGGAACTCCGTCCCGTCCCAGACGGAAAAGACGGTGTTCGTATTGCCGCAGTCGATGGCCAGAAGCACCTGCCCAGCCCTTTCAGAAATACACATCGGCCGCCGGGATCAGACGTGGCCCGGTGGCGGTGATCAGGACAAGATTGCCGTCAAGATCGACAGTGTCGAACAGGCCCGTCACCTCTTCCTGCGCGGTGCGGGCGGTGATCGTTTCGCCCAGCCTGGCGGCATGGCGCAACCAGTCCTCGCGGATGCGGGGGAAGCCGAAGGTCTCGTATTTGGCCTCTTGCGTCGCATAGGCCGAGGCAAGCGTGGTCAGAAAGGCCTCGGCCGTGACCGCATCGCCGCCTTCGCCGGTCAGGCTCACGGGACGGAAATCCGCGCCCGTCACGCCCACCGGCACGTGCTGCAGGTTGACCCCGAAACCCACGGCCAGCCAGTCGACGACCCGCCCCTTCGCACTGCTCTCAAGCAATATGCCGGCCACCTTGCCGCCGTTCAGCAGCACGTCATTGGGCCATTTCAACGCAAGCTTTCCCCGGTCGGTCAGATGCAGGGCAAGGCTTTCGAACAAGGCCACACCGGCAAGGAACGACCGCTTTGCCGCCTCGGCGGGCGTGGCCCAGGGCTTGTAGACCAGCGTCGCGGCAAGGTTTCCCGGCGGCTGCTTCCAGACCCGTCCGCGCCTGCCCCGTGCCTGGGACTGGTGGTGCGCAAGGATCCAGGTCGGCCCCTCGAGCGCGGGCGCGCGGCGGGCTGCCTCGGCCATGGTGCTGTCGACCTCGTCCAGGATCACCCGATGGTAGCCATCAGGCCAGAGGCCGGGCAGGCCACGACCCTCAGTTGACAAGCGTTGCCGCCGCGGCCGCAGCCATCGGTTCGATTCCGAAGAGGTTGATCACACCCACCACCATGATCGCCGCCGATGCCATGAACATCCCCCATGCCACCGGCGACATCGACCCGTCAAGCGCGTCGCTCTCTTCGCCGAAATACATGAAATAGACCATGCGCAGGTAGTAGTAGGCGCCGATCACCGAAGCCAGGACCCCGGCCACGGCCAACCAGGCCAGCCCGCCTTCATAGGCCGCACGCAGAACGTAGAACTTGCCGAAGAAGCCCACCATCGGCGGCACGCCGGCAAGGCTGAACAAAAGCACCAGCATCGCCAGCGCCTTGAGCGGTTCACGCCTGGCAAACATGTTGAGCGCGCGGATATCGGTCACCGGCTTGCCGTCCTTCTCCATCGACAGGATGAAGGCGAAGGTGCCCACGTTCATGGTCACATAGATCGTCATGTAGATCAGCATCGCCTGCACACCGAAGGCCGTGCCGGCGGCCAGCCCCATCAGCGCAAAGCCCATATGCGCGATCGAGGAATAGGCCATCAGCCGCTTGATATCGGTCTGCCCGATCGCGGCGATTGCGCCCACGAACATTGACAGGACCGACAGGAAGGCCACGACCTGCTGCCAGTCGCCGACCACGGCACCGAAGGCCTCATGGACGACGCGGGCGAACAGGGCCATCGCCGCCATCTTGGGCGCGGTGGCAAGAAAGGCGGTGACTGCGGTGGGCGCGCCTTCATAGACATCCGGCGTCCACATGTGGAAGGGCGCGGCCGAGACCTTGAAGGCAAAGCCGGTGATCAGGAAGACCAGCCCGAAGAGCAGACCCAGCGACACCCCGTCCGCGGCCGCCTCGAAGATGCCCGAGAAAAGCGTCGTGCCGGTGTAGCCATAGGTCAGCGATGCGCCGTAAAGCAGCATCCCCGAGGACAGCGCGCCAAGGATGAAGTACTTCAGCCCCGCCTCGGTGGACCGTGCGCTGTCGCGGCGCAGTGCGGCGATGACGTAAAGCGCAAGCGACTGCACCTCGAGGCCCATATAGAGCACGATCAGATCCCCGGCCGAGACCATGACCATCATCCCCACCGTCGCAAGCGCGATCAGGATCGGATATTCGAAGCGCAGGATGCCGCGCCGCGTCATGTTTTCGCGGCTCATCAACATGACGGCCGCACCCGAGAGCAGGATCACCACCTTGGCAAAGCGCGAAAAGGGGTCGTCGTTGAAGGACCCGTCAAAGGCCGTGCGGGTGCCGGTGGCAGTTCCGATCCAGAGGGCCAGACCGACCATCACGCCGGCGGTCAGCCAGACAAGCAGCGGTGCGGTCCTGTCCTGACCGCCATATACGCCGCCCAGAAGTGCCGACATGGCAAAGACCGCAAGCACGATCTCGGGCAGGATGGTCTGAAGATCGGCACCCATGGTGATCGGCGCTCCCTAGTTCTCGGCAAAGCTGGTGGCGGCGGCATGGTCGGCCAGCGCGACCTCGACCTGGCCCAGAAGCGCCGCGACGCTGGGCCCGGTGATATCAAGCACAAGCGCCGGATAGACGCCCAGAAGGATCGTCATCGCGACAAGCGGGGCGAAGATCGCCTTCTCGCGGGCGGTCATGTCGGTGATCGACTTGAGGCTTTCCTTGATCAGGTCGCCCATGACGACCCGGCGATAGAGCCAGAGCGCATAGCCGGCCGAGAAGATCACCCCAGTGGTGGCGACCGCGGCAACCCATGTGTTGACCTGGAACACCGCCATGAGGGTCAGGAACTCACCCACGAAGCCGCTGGTGCCGGGAAGGCCGACATTGGCCATGGTGAACAGCATGAAGATCATCGCATAGGACGGCATCCGGTTCACAAGGCCGCCATAGGCCTCGATCTCGCGGGTGTGCATCCGGTCATAGATCACGCCCACGCACAGAAACAGCGCGCCCGAGATGAAGCCGTGGCTGATCATCTGGAAGATCGCGCCATCCAGTCCCTGCTGGTTCACCGCGAAGATGCCCATGGTGACAAAGCCCATATGCGCGACCGAGGAATAGGCGATCAGCTTCTTCATGTCCTGCTGCACCAGCGCCACCAGCGACGTGTAGACGATGGCGATCGCCGAGAGCCACAGGACAAGGGGCGCAAGCAGATCGCTTGCCACCGGGAACATCGGGATCGAGAAGCGCAGGAAGCCGTAGCCCCCCATCTTCAACAGGATCGCCGCCAGAACGACCGACCCGGCCGTGGGTGCCTGAACATGGGCGTCGGGCAACCATGTATGGACCGGCCACATCGGCATCTTGACCGCGAAACTGGCGAAGAAGGCGAACCAAAGCAGCGTCTGCATGCCGCCGATGACCTGAATCCCCAGGACCGGGATGGTCTCGGAAGCGAAGTTGTAGGTCAGGAGCGAGACCTGCCCCTCGCCGCAGGCCCCGATGCAGGTGGTGCCGGCCTGGGTGAACATCGCGACCATGGCGACCAGCATCAGGACGGAACCGAGGAAGGTGTAGAGGAAGAACTTGAAGCTGGCGTAGATCCGCTCCTTCCCGCCCCAGATGCCGATGATCAGGAACATCGGGATCAGGCCCGCCTCGAAGAAGATGTAGAACAGCACCAGATCCAGCGCCATGAACACGCCCAGCATGAGCGTTTCCAGCACGAGGAAGGCGATCATGTATTCCTTCACCCGGTGCGTCACATCCCAGCAGGATGCGATCACCAGCGGCATGAGGAAGGTCGTCAGCATCACGAACAGGACCGAGATTCCGTCGACCCCCATCCGGTAGCGAAGCCCGAGAAGCCAGGCCCGATCCTCGACGAACTGGAAGTCCGTGTTCTGCGGCTCGAAACCCGACAGGATGAACAGCGACAGCACGAAGGTGAACAGCGTTGTCGCCATCGCCACCCATTTCGCATTCGACTGCGCCGCCGCATCGTTCCCGCGCAGGAAGATCGCCAGGATCAACGCGCCCACCAGCGGGATGAAGGTCGTCAGAGACAGAAGGTTGCCCATCAGTCAGCCCCCCCGCCCAGCGTGACCCAGGTCAGAAGGATCGCAAGCCCGAGGATCATGAAGAACACATAGGTGAAGATGTATCCCGACTGCGCCCGCCCCGCGAGGCGCGTGAAATAGGGCACCACGCCCATCGCCAGGCCATTGATCCCTCCGTCGATCACCGTCCCGTCGCCACGCCTCCACAGGAAGCGGCCGACGGCGAAGGCAGGCCTGACAAACAGGAAGTCGTAAAGCTCGTCGAAGTACCATTTGTTCAGCAGGAACCGATAAAGGTGATGCTGGTTTTCGGCCAGCTTGGCGGGCCAGTCGGGCCGGCGGATGTACATCTGATACGCCAGACCCAGACCGATCAGCATGGCCAGGAAGGGGCTGAGCCTGACCCATGTCGGCACGTAATGGGCGTCATGCAGGATCGTGTTGTCCGCAGAGAAATGCAGCGCCCCCTGCCCCGGCACCCCGGCAAAGACGTAGTGGGGCTTGTGGTCCTTGTCACCGGCCCCGTGGTCAGCGCCGTGGTCGTCCCCATGCTCGTCCCCGTGATCGGCCCCGTGATCGTCGGCATGTTCGGCATCATGCGCCCCGGCCAGTTCGGTCGGCACGCCGAAGAAGCGGCCGACGCGCTCGGTGCTGCCGAAGAAGGCGTTGTACCAGATCATCCCGGAAAAGATCGCGCCGAAACCCAGGACGGCCAGCGGAATCAGCATGATGCGCGGGCTTTCATGGGCATGCTCATGCGTGTGATGGTCACCGCGCGGCGTGCCGTAGAAGGTCAGGAACATCAGCCGCCAGCTGTAGAAGCTGGTCATGGCCGCGGCGATCACCAGCATCCAGAAGGCATAGCCGCCTGCGGTTCCGGCAAAGGCGCTCTCGATGACCGCGTCCTTCGACAGGAAGCCTGCAAAACCGATATGGGTCAGCGGGATGCCCACCCCGGTGATGGCCAGCGTGCCGATCATCATCGCCCAGTATGTCCTGGGGATCTTGTCCTTCAGGCCGCCGTATTTGCGCATGTCCTGTTCGTGATGCATCGCATGGATCACCGACCCCGCACCCAGAAACAGCATCGCCTTGAAGAAGGCATGGGTGAACAGGTGGAACATCGCCACCGAATAGACACCCACGCCTGCGGCCACGAACATGTAGCCAAGTTGCGAACAGGTCGAATAGGCGATCACGCGCTTGATGTCGTTCTGCACCAGCCCCA